>JBEKAU010000081.1:0-8305 GCA_050015755.1 Vulcanimicrobiaceae bacterium
CGGGCAGTTCGGCCGTGCGCGCCGGCGCGCCGAGCGTGGCGACCACCTCGCGTGCGCGCCGCGCACTGCGGTTGAGGATGACGATCTCGCGGGCGCCGGCGGCCTTCATGCGGCGTGCCGCATGCGCGCCCATCTTGCCGGCGCCGATGACCAGCACGCTCGCGCCGCTCAAGTCGCCGACGTGCGCTTCCGCGCTGGCGGCGGCCGCCGTCGCGATCGAGGTCGAGTCGTCGCCGATCCCGGTGTTCGCGCGCGCCGCCTTGCCGGCTTCGAGCGCTTCACGCAAGAGCGTGTGCAACGTCTTGCCGAGCGAGTGCGCGCGCTGCGCCTGCACGTAGGCGTCCTTGACCTGGCCGAGGATCTCCGCCTCGCCGATCAGCATCGAGTCCAGCCCCGTCGTCACCCGGAAGAGGTGATCGATCGCCTCGGTTCCGAGCAGCGTGTACATGTACGAGTCCATGTCGGACACGTCGCCGTGACGGAAGTTGCCCAAGAACGCCTTGAGCTGATGAACGCCCGACTCGTAGTCTTCGAGCTCGGCGTAGATCTCCAGGCGTCCGCAGGTCTGCACCATCAGCGCTTCGCGCACCGCTTCGTAATCGCGCAGCGCGACCAGCGCCTCGCCCATCTTGGCGGGCGGGAACGCGTGGCGTTCACGCACGTCGACCGGCGCGGTGTGGTGCGAGAGTCCCAGACAGACTAGCGGCACGCGTAGACCTCGTCCAGCGCGTCGGCGGCGGCCGCGATCGTCGCATCGATCTCGGCCGTGGTGTGCGCCATCGAGAGGAAGGCCGCTTCGAACTGCGCCGGGGCGAAATAGTAGCCGCGGTCGAGCATGGCGTGGAAGAAACGGGCGTAGAGCCCGACGTCGCTGCGCTTGGCGCTCGCCAGATCGACCACGGGACCGTCGGTGAAGAAGAAGCCGAACATCGAACCTACTGCGTTCGCGACGTGCGGGACGTCGCGGGCACGGAATGTGGAAGCGAACCCTTCGACAAGACGCGTCCCGAGCCGCTCGAGATGCACGTAGAGCGGGGCGTCGAGCAGATCGAGGGTCGCGATCCCGGCCGCCATCGCCAGCGGGTTGCCCGAGAGGGTCCCGGCCTGGAAGACGTCGCCGTCGGGCGTCAGCCGCTCCATGACCTCGGCCCGGCCCCCGAAGGCGCCGACCGGCAGCCCGCCGCCGATGACCTTGCCGAGCGTCGTGAGGTCGGGCAGCACGCCTTCGCGCTCCTGCACCCCGCCCAGTCCGACGCGAAAGCCGGTCATGACCTCATCGAAGATGAGCAGCGCGCCGAACTCTTGGGTCAGCGTGCGCAGCGCGTTCAGGAAGCCCGGTTGCGGCAGCACGAAGCCCATGTTGCCGACGTACGGCTCGACGATCACCGCCGCGATCTCGTGCGGGTTGTTCTCGAAGACCGCCCGCACCGCCGCCGCATCGTTGTAGGGGACGTTGATCGTGTCGCGCGCGGTGCCGGCGGTGACGCCCTTGGAGTCGGGGACGCCCATCGTCAGCGCGCTCGACCCGGCGGCGATCAGGAACGGATCGGCGCAGCCGTGATAGCAGCCGGCGAACTTGATGAACTTGTCGCGTCCGGTGAAGCCGCGCGCGAGCCGCACCGCGTTGGCCGTCGCTTCGGTCCCCGACGAGCAGAAGCGCACCAACTCGACCGAGGGCACGTGCTTGACGATGCGGCGCGCGAGCTCGGTCTCAGCTTCGGTCGGCGCGCCGTACGAGGTACCGCGCAGCGCGGCGTCACGGATCGCCTCGACCACCGCCGGATGCGCGTGTCCGGCGATCATCGGTCCCCACGAGAGGACGTAATCGAGGTAGCGGTTCCCGTCGACGTCGGTGACGTACGCGCCCTGCGCCTCGCGCATGAAGACCGGCGTTCCGCCGACGGCCTTGAACGCGCGCACGGTCGAGTTGACGCCGCCGGGGATGAGCCGGCGCGCCGCCGCGAAGTCGGCTTCCGATCGGCTGCGGTTCATGCGGTGACGCCGCGCAGTCCGGCGTAGTCGGCCGGCGTGTTGACGTTGGTCAGCACGGTCGGATCGCCGATCGGGACGAAGTTGGTGCGCAACCGGTCGATCACCAATCGCAGCGCGCCGTCGCCACCGAGCAGTATCGGCATCCCTTCGCGCAAGAACGCCTCGCGGTGGTAGAGCGCGGCGAGCGGCTCGATGCGCGCGCGTTCGTCGGCATGCACGGGGACGATCGCCTCGAGGTCGGGGCGGATCTCGGCGGCGAGCGTGTCGACGAACGGCGCGTCGACGAACGGCGCATCGCCGGCCACGGCGAACACCCACTCGCTGCGCATCTCGTTCATCGTCGAGAGCAGGCCGGAGAGCGGTCCGCGCTTGGGCCAGCGGTCGACGACCATCGGCGCGTCGATCGCCGCGTCGACCATGGGGGGCAACGATCCCTTCGTCGAGATCCACGTCGGGCGGCCGCGCGAGACGTTGCGGTAGACGCGCACCAGCATCGGCACGTGCCCGACGTCGAGCGCGAGCTTACCGGGCAGCCGCGACGCTTCGCCGCCGGCCAGAATACAGATCGCGATATCGGGTGCTGTCATCGGGTGCGCGCGAGATAGTCCTTGGCGAAGTAGGTGATGATGACGTCGGCACCCGCGCGCGCCATCGCCGTGAGCGTTTCGTCGACGATGCGTTCCTCGTCGATCCAGCCGTTGGCGCCGGCTGCCTTGATCATCGCGTACTCACCGCTGACGTGATAGACGGCGAGCGGGAGATCGGTGATCTCGCGCACCCGTGCGAGGACGTCGAGATACGCCATCGCCGGCTTGACCATCACGATGTCGGCGCCTTCTTCGACGTCCAGGCGCACTTCTTTGAGCGCTTCGCGCGCATTGGCGGGATCCATCTGGTAGGTGCGGCGGTCGCCGAACGACGGCGTCGACTCGGCCGCCTCGCGGAACGGACCGTAGAACCCGGACGCGTACTTGGCCGCGTACGACATGATCGCGGTCTTCGTATAGCCTTCGTCGTCGAGCGCGGTGCGAATCGCGGCGACCCGGCCATCCATCATGTCGGAGGGCGCGACGACGTCGACGCCCGCTCGCGCGTAGCTGACCGCGGTTTTCGCCAACACGTCGAGGGTGCGGTCGTTGTCGACGTCCCCGCCCTCGTCGAGAATTCCACAGTGTCCGTGATCGGTATACTCGCAGTTGCACAGGTCGGCGATGACGAGCAGCTCCGGCAAGGCGTCCTTGATCGCGCGCGCAGCGCGCTGCACCACGCCGTTCGGATCGGAGTTGATCGTCGCGTACGGGTCTTTGGCGGAGCTGTCGGGGATGCCGAACAGCAGGACCGCGCGCACGCCGACCGCCGCGAGCTCGCGGCATTCGCGTACGACCGTATCGACCGAGTAGCGGTTGACGCCCGGCATCGAGGAGATCGGCTGCACGACGTCGCTGCCCTCGACGATGAACAGCGGCTGCACGAGACCGTCGCGGTTGACGTGCGTCTCGCGGACCAGCGCGCGCAAGGCTGCCGACGCGCGTAAGCGGCGCGGCCGGGCAACCAGGCGGGTGCGGTGGGCGAGGTTCATCGCTCGTTCTCCAAGACGTAGAGCATCACGGACTGTACGAACGCCCCTACTTCGGCAGAGGGTGCGACAACGTCTGGTGGCCAGCCGTGGGCGCCGGCGGTTTGCGAGGAGGACGGCCCCATGGCGGCCACCAGCGGCCGCGCTCCGCGGGCCCGCAGCCCCTCGAGGTAGCCGGCGATCGCGGCGACGCTCCCCGAGGAGGGGAACAGGATGACCGTCGGCGTGCGCTCGCCGAGGGCGGCCTGGGCCGCCTCACTGTCGGCTGCCTCGACCACCTCGGCGCCGGCCTCGCGCAACGCCGGCGCGATCCGCGAGGGCCGCTCCTGGGTGCGGGGCAGCAGCACCAGCCGGCCGGCCAGCGGGGCGGGGGCGAGCAGCTCGGCGCCGCCCTCGGCCAGCAGGTGCTCGGCCAGGCCCTCGCCCAGCACCTCGGCCTCGGGGAGGTTGTCGACCTCGATGAGGACCGCGCGGGTGCCGCGCAGGACGGCTGCGCCGGAGATGGCGGAGATCGCCCCGGTCAGCGTCAGGCGACCCTCGTCCCAGGTCGCATGGGCGCCGACCGGCGCCTGACAGCCGCCGCGCAGCGTCCGCAGGAAGGCGCGCTCGGCGGTGACCGCGATCGTCGTCACCGGATCGCCGACGACCGCGCGCAGGCGCACCGCCAGGTCGTCGCCGTGCCGGGTCTCGACCGCCAGCGCGCCCTGGCCGACCGCCGGCGTCAGCTGGTCGACGGCGAACGGCACGGTGTAGGTCGCCGCGACGCCCAGGCGCAGCAGGCCGGCCGCGGCCAGGACGATCGCGTCGTACTGGCCTTCGCGCAGCTTCCGTAATCGGGTGTCGACGTTGCCGCGGACGTCGTCGTATATCAGGTCGGAGCGCAGCGCCCGCAGTTGGGCGCGTCGCCGCGGCGAGGACGTCCCGACCCGTGCGCCGGCCGGCAGGTCGGCGAACGTCGGCCACTGGTCGCTGCAGAAGACGTCACGCGGGTCCTCGCGGGCACCGATCGCGGCCAGCGTCATATCGGCGGCCAGCGTGCTCGGCAGATCCTTGCACGAGTGCACGGCGTAGTCGGCGCGGCGCTCGCGCAGCGCCAACTCCAGCTCGGCGACGAAAACGTTGTCGGTCCCGATCGCGGCGATCGAACGGTCTTGGACCGCGTCGCCGCGGGTCGTGATCGTCAGGATCGTCGAGGGCAGCCCGCCGCGCGCCAGGGTGGCCATGACCGAACGGGTCTGCGTCATCGCCAGCGCACTGGCACGGGTCGCGCAGACCAGCGTCGCCAGGGTCGAGGGCACGACGCCGGCCAGCGTCTCGGCGCTGCGCTCGACTTCGTGCTCGATCGCGCCGGGCAGCATCGCGGCCAGCTCCTCGAGGTCGCGTTCGGCGAAGTGGCGCAGGACCTCGGCCCGCTGGTCGGCCGGGACGACCGCCAGGACCCGCTCGCGGATCGCGCCCAGGGTCGCCGCCGCGCGGGCGTAGCGGGCGTCGAGCTGGACGGCCAACTCGTCGCGGACCCGCTTGGTGAAGGCCGGCGCGAGCCCGCCGCTGTCGACGGTGACGGTCAGCGGCCCGGCCCGATGGACGGCTGGGGTGGCGAAGTCGCCGCGGGTCGCGTCGGTGGCGTCGTTGAGGAGGATGCCGGCCGCGCGGGCCTCGGCCCCGACGGCGGCGTTGGCGCCCGCGTCATCGGTCGCGGCGAAGGCCAAGAAAGCGCCGGCGAGGTCGCCGCCGGCGTACGGCCGCGGCTCCCAGCCGATCCCCTCGGCGGCCGCGAGCGCCGCCAGGCCCGGCGTCAGGCTCGGGGCGACGACGACGACACGCGCGCCGGCCTCGAGCAGCCCGCGCACCTTCCGTTCGGCGACGGCGCCGCCACCGACGACGACGACGCGGCGGCCGCGAACCGAGAGGGCGACGGGATACACAAGCCCTATCTTCCAGCAGATGCGATCCGTCCCCGCACGCGCGGCGCTCCTCGGCGCGCTCTTCGCTGCGCTCGTCACGCTGCCCGCGCTCGGATGGGGGACGCTGTGGGACAACAGCGAGACCGCCTACGGCGAGGTCGCCCGCGAGATCGTGCTGACGCACGATTGGGTCGTCATGCACCTCAATCTTCAGCCGTGGTTCGTGCAGCCGCCGCTGTATTTCTGGATCGCGGCACTCTTCGCCAAGGTGTTCGGGGTGAGCGCGCTCGCGCTGCGGCTGCCCAGCGCGCTCGCGACGATCGCGATGGGGGGCGCCGTCGGCTACGCGACCGCGCGGATCGCCGGTGGCCGCGCCGGCACGGTCGCAGCGGTCGTGCTCTCGACCAGCTTGATGCAGGCGATCGTCGGGCGCCTCGCGATCATGGACGCGCTGCTCGACTTCGCGGTCGCGGCGGCGATCTTGTGGTGGTTCCGCGCGCTGCAGCCGGCCGGGTCGTCGCGCCGACGCGCGACCGCGTTCGTCGGCGGCGCGCTCGCGCTGGCGATCGGCACGCTGGCGAAGGGGCCGGTCGAGCCGGTCATCGTGCTGCTCGTGCTCGTGCCGTGGGCGCTGTGGGAGCGGCGCAGCGGCCGGATCGCCGCGCCCTCGCGCCGCGCAATCGCGTTGGCGGTCCTCGCGTACGTTGTCGTCACGTTGCCGTGGTTCGTGTTGCTCGCCGTGCGCGTGGGACCGCATGCGATTCTCGAGTTGATCGGTCACTACACCGTCGGCCGGTACACCGGCGTCATCGAGAACCAGAGCGGACCGATCTGGTACTACGTGCCGGTCCTGATCCTCGGGTTCTTCCCGTGGATCGCGTTCTTGCCGGCCGCCGCGCGCGCCGCCTGGTATGAAGCGCGCCAACCCGACGGCGCCTTCGCGCGGCTCGCGCTGGTGTGGGCCGTCGTGCCGTTCGTCTTCTTCAGCTTTGCGAGCACGAAGCTGCCGAACTATGTCGCGCTGCTCATCCCCGCGCTCGCGATTCTGGTCGCGTTGTGGTTCGAGCGGGTCGCGGCTGGTGCCGAACGCCGCGCGGCGTTCATCTCGGCGGCAACGATCCCGGTCTTCCTCGGCTGTGTCGCGATCGCGGTCACGGCGTTCGCGCGCAAGAATCAGCTCTCCGTCGACGCTGCGGCCGTCGGGGCGCAGCTCGCGTTCTTGGGGGCCGGCATGTTGGTGGGCTCGCTCCTGACGGTGGTGACGATCGCGCGCCGCGCGACCGTCGCCTGGTCGCCGTTCGTGCTCGCACTGACCAGCGGCGCCCTGGTCCTGTTCATCGCGATCATCGCCGAGCCCGCCGCCGAGCGGCTCAAGCCGATCCCGCCCATCGCACGCGCGATCGACGCCGACGTGCAGCCCAGCGATTTGATCGCGATGCGCGGCATCAGCGGCAACAACGGACTGATCTTCTACACGCGTCCGCCCGCGCTCGACATCCCCGACGGCGACGACGTCTTCGAACGCGCCATCTGCTCGGCGCCGCGCGTGTGGGTCGTCATCCAACCCGTCGATGCGGAGCGGCTCCAGCGAGACGTACGCGCCGTGCACCGCATCCCCGCCCTGGTCGCGCGCGGCCCACTCGGCACGACGCCGCCGCGCGCGCTCTTGCTCCGCGTCACCGGCCCCCGCTGCCCCTAGCGGGCCGCCCTTCGCCCACGTCGAACCTGTCTGTAATGGAGGATGCTGCGGCTCGTCGTGCTCGGCGCGTAGCGACCTGGACGGGCGGAATCGTCCGCCGCAGCGATGCCGCGGCCGTTGACGCGGCCGAGCGAGCGTGGTGGCTCGAAACTACGGCGGCCGAGCGGCTGAGCCTCGTCGAGACATTCAGCGATCGCGCCTATGCGCTCTCCGGAATCGAACGCCGTGGATCCCGACTTCAGCGATCTGTTACGCGAGTTCTGCGCCGCCGGGGTTAGGTATCTGTTGATCGGTGCGCATGCGCTGGCGGTGCACGCCGAGCCGCGTGCGACCGGTGACCTCGACGTGTGGGTCGCAAACGATGCTGAAAACGCGAATCGTGTCTACGCCGCGTTGGGCCGCTTCGGCGCCCCGATCCCAAGCGCATCGACGTCCTTACGCGCGCACCCGGAAGATCGCTGAGGGAGCCTAGGCTATCTGAGGAACGGGACCGGAGGGCCAGCCAAGCAATGCGCGCTCCGCCGACGCGCGGAGTTCGGATGCTGACATTCCCTCTGCCGCCTGCAGAGCGAGGCCGTTGAAGACCATCTGAAGATATCTCGCAAGCGCGGCCGGATCCGCGTCTGCAGGGAGATCGCCCTCCGCTTGCGCGCGCGTCAGCCGTTCCGTGATGAGTTCCCTCGTCACCGTACGCTGCGCGATGATGGCCCGCGGCACGTCTTCGTTGTTCACGCCGCTCGAGCCGCCGGCTTGAATGAGCAGACAGCCGCGAGGCTCCGCGGGATCGACGAGCCAGGCGATGGCACCGAAGAGCAAACGCTCCGCCAGCGCGCGAGCCGTGGGGGCGGCGACGACGTCGCTGCGGTGCGCAGCGCGGCGGTCGCGATACCGCGCTAGGACCGCGTCGAAGAGCCCACGCTTACTTCCGAACGCGGCGTAGATGCTGGGCGAATTCAGGCCCATCGCCTTGGTCAACTCCGCCATCGAGGCGCCGTCGTAGCCGTGGCGCCAGAACACGTCCATCGCGCGATCGAGTACCTCGGCTTCTTCAAACAAGCGAGGTCTTGCCATCTCGGGCTCCCAAAAAAGATTTTTAGCAATCATTACATAAAACGCTTGCGGCGTCGACCCCGA
>JBEKAU010000082.1:0-9698 GCA_050015755.1 Vulcanimicrobiaceae bacterium
TTTCGCCGTCGAAGATCGGGCGCGCAGATTCGTCGAGATCGGCGGCGGTTGATTCTTCGCCGTAGTGGGTGAGGACGAGGCGACGGACGCCGGCGTCGCGGGCCATGGCGGCGGCGTCGGCGGCGGTGGAGTGGCCGCGGGTGCCGGGTTCGGCTTCGCCGTGGCGGAGCGTGGCTTCGCAGAGGAAGACGTCGCTTTCGCGGGCGAGGGCGACGACGCGCGGGTCGGGGGCGGTGTCGGCAGAGTACGTCACACTCACGCCGTCGCGTTCCCACCTCACGGCGAAGGCGGGGATGTAGTGGGCGGTGTGTGCGAAGCGGAGCGTCGCGCCGTCGACGCGCAGCGGGACCGACGGATCGTATTCGTGCAAGTCGAAGACGTCGCTGAGGAATTCTCCGCCTTCGTTTGCGAAGGCGGAGACGAGCGTGCGCAGCATGGCGAGGCCGCCCGGGGGCAAATGCACGGCGAGTTTGTCGGGGCGGCGGCGGGAGCCGTAGCGCAATGCGTAGCGCAGGGGGATGAGGTCGATGAAGTGGTCGGCGTGCATGTGGCTGATCACGACGGCGCGGAGGCGGTCGTAGTCGGCATAGCGACGCAGGTTTGCGAGTGCTCCGGTGCCCAGGTCGAGGACGATCGGTGTTTCGCCGTCATCGACGAGATACGAGCTGCAGGCGCGGTCCGGCCGCGGGATCGACGCGCTCGATCCCGCGATGGTCAGACGCGCCGTCGCCGTCAAAGCGATTGCACTGCCTCGAGCACGGCCTTCGCATGGCCCTCGACGGAGACGCGTTTCCACACCTGCGCGATCACGCCGTCCGGGCCGACCAGGAAGGTCGAGCGTTGGATACCGATGCTCTTCTTGCCGTACATGTTCTTCTCGACGATCACCCCGAACGCATCACAGATGGCCGAGGTCGTGTCGGCCAACAGGGGGAAATTCACCTCGTACTTGGTCGCAAACTTCTTTTGCGCCGCGACGGTGTCCCGACTCACACCGACGATCGCCGCGCCGGCCTGTGCCAATGCATCCTTGATGTCGCGAAACGCTTGCGTCTCGGCGGTGCAGCCCGGCGTATCGGCTTTGGGATAGAAGTAAATGACCAGCTTCTTGCCGGCGAAGTCGCGCAACCGAACGTCGTGACCGTCTTGATCGCTGGCGCCGAGATCCGGCACCGCAGCACCCGCTTCGAGCAACTCGCCTCCTGCTTTACGTCCGGGTCGCCTCGAGTGACTCGCGACTTCCGGACGACGGTTTGAACTGTGAGATCGGTACCAAGAAAAGAAGCCGATCGTAGGGCTCCATCTCCGCAAAAGCGTCGATGAAGAGGAACGCGCCTCGCCGCCAAACGCCCAGGGGTATGCACAGGTCCGCCGGAGGAGGTTGCGGCACCTCTCCCTGGAGGCGCTCCCCGACGTTGTACGTGTCGTCCCCGAAGGCGATGCGGCCGCGGGTTCCCGGGAAGCGCGAGAGCATCGCGAAGACCGGCGCCGCAAGACTGGTCGTCGAGAAGGTCTGAATGGCGTCGAACTGGCCGGCGATCGAGACCGCGAAGGCGTCGTCTTGGACGCGCATGACGACCGGGATCTGCACGTTGCGACCGTGGACGCCGAGCGCGACCTCGAGGTTGGCGGTGTCGGACTCGAGGACCGCCACCACCGCCCGAGCGCTGCCCAAATTGCACAGCGCCAACGTTGCGTCGCGGGTGGCGTCGGCCGTCAGCAGCTCGAGCCGGCGTGCCCGCGACGCCTCGACGATCGCGGGGTCGGGGTGCGTATCGACGACGACGACCTTCTGCCCCAGCTTGAGCAGATCGTCGATGATGCTTTGTCCGACGTTGCCGGCGCCGCAGACCAAGACGTGTCCATGCGTGCGGATCTGACGCAGCCCTTGCAGGGCGGTGAACTGCGCCTGCGTGAGCGCGGAGCTCAGGAACGCGATGAAGATGCCGCTCGCCACCAGCCCGCCGATCATCAAGAGGTTCGAGGCGAGCATGGCGATGCCGCCGTGGCCGAGCGGCGTGATGTCGCCGTAACCGGTTGCGGTGAACGTCGTGGCGACGAAATAGACGGCGGTCACCGGATCGAGCTGCAACGCGAAGCTGAAATAGACGATGGCCAGCGTCACGAACGTCATCAAGGCCACCACGAGGCGGCCCAGCACCGGATCGATGCGCCGCGCTTGCGCCAGCCGCTTCGCCAGGCCAACGCGCATGCGCCGCAGGTGGTTGTGCCGGCGCTCGACGCGTTTGACGTGGTGCGTGCTGCTACTGCTCTCGAGTGCCTCGAGGCGGCCGAACATGACGAGCCGATCGTCCGGCTCGAGCGGGGCGGTCGAATCGGCGACCGGCCGGCCCGACCGCGCAATGATGCGCATCCGCAGCCGGGCCTGCGCCTCGCGCAAGCTCTGGCCGACCACGCCGAGCTCGGCGGCGGTCCGCTCGGCGAAGCCGACCTGCACGCCGTCCGTGTCGGGGAACTGCAGCGCGTAGAAGCACGACGGGTCGAGGGCCGCGCCGACGAACGAGGACGCGGCGTGCGAGGCCAGGGAGATCACCGAACAATTCGGCAGGTTTTGCTCGAGTTTGCGCCCCAGGGTCCGGTTGAACTGGCGCAAGACGACGCGAATCGTCGGGTTCAGATCGCGGGCTTTGAGGGCGACCTGCAGGTTCAGCCGGTCGTCGTCCGAGATCGCGACGATCGCAATCGCTTCGCCGACCCCCGCCACCACCAGCGCATCGTAGTCGTTGGGAGCATGCGGAACGTACTCGCAGTCGAAGCGTTGGAGGCGCGCCGCGAGGGCGTGGTCGTGGCTCCATACCAGGGCAGCGCGATGTCCCTGCGTCGCGCATAGCTCCTCGCAGACGCGCACCGCCAGGGAGTCGCCACCCACGACGAGGATCAGAGGAACCGCACGCATGCCATCGCCTTCGACCGAGACTCCCCATCCGCTCACAACGCGGCTCATCACCGCGCTGCACGACCATCCTCTCGATGCCCCGGTCATCGAGATAGGCGTCGGTTCGGGGCGGAACAACCGAGCCCTGGTTGGGGCCGGTATACCAGTTGTCGGCGTGCCGGAGGAAACACCGTACACGCAGCTGCCGGGTGGCCGCGCGAACTACGGCGCGGCCCTGGCAACCCACGCCTACCTGCACGGCGCGACCGACAAGCTGCGGCTGGGACTGGGCGAGCTGCGCCGGGTCCTGCGGCCGGGCAGCCGCATCTATCTGACCCTCGGCTCGATCCGTGACGCGCGCTACGGCCTGGGGATCCCGCACGACGAGCGGACGTTCGCGCCCGGGGAAGGTGAGGAGGTCGGTATCCCGCACGCCTACTTCGACCGCGACGGCCTGCGCGAGCTCCTCGAACAGCAAGGCTTCACGATCGAACGCCTCGAGGAAGTCGACGTCGACGACGTCGTCGGCGCCTGGGCACACCCGGACGGCTCGGACGGCCGCGTCCACTGGTTCGTCGAGGCGATCCGTTCGTGACCCCCGCTCGGCTGATCGTCGCGCTCCTCGCCACCGTCGCCCTGCTCGGCGCGGCGACCCCGGCGCCCTCGCCCTCGGCCACGCCGCCCCCGGTGATCGGCCCGATGGTCACCGTCACGGCGGAACCCGGTCCGCCGACCGAACACTGGCTCCTGGTCAGCGACGTCCACTTCAACCCGTTCGCCGACCCCGCGCTGGTCGACGCCCTGGCGAGCGCGCCGGTCTCGGGCTGGGAAGCCCTCTTCCGGTCTTCGACGCAGCGCGCGCCCAGCGGATACGGCACCGACACCAACGACGTGACCCTCGACTCGGCCTTGACCGCGATGCGGCTCGCCGACCCGGTGCCGGACGTCGTCGTCATCGACGGCGACTTCCTCGCCCACGGCTTTCAATCGTTGTTCCAGAAGGACGCGCGCGTGCACGGCGATGCGCAATACCGCGCGTTCGTCGACAAGACGATCGCGTATCTCGCACTGCGCTTCGGCGAGACGTTCCCGAGCGCGCAGTTCGTCCCGTCGATCGGCAACAACGACTCGTACTGCGGCGACTACGAGAGCACGCCCGGCAGTCCGTTCCTCGCGCACTTCGCTGCTGCGTGGGGTGGGCTGGTGAATCGTCACGGCGCGGCCGACACCTTCGATCCCGGCGTTGCGAACGGCTTCGTCAGCGGCGTCTCGGCCGCCGGCCACTATGTGACCGGCGTGCCGGGCACCTCGATGCGTCTGGTCGTTCCCAACAGCGTCGTCTGGTCCTCACACTACACCAACCGCTGCGGCAACCCGAAGACCGATCCGACCCGCGCCGAGTTGAACTGGCTCGCGGCCGCGCTCCATCCCGCGACCGGTGCGCCGCCGACGATCGTGATCACGCACATCCCGCCCGGCATCGACGTGTACTCCTCGCTGCAAGGCAAGACACCGGTGCTGACCTATGCGGACGCGCCGAATACCGAGGTCCCGGCACTGCTCGACGCACCGGCCGCGGGCGTGAGCCTGATGCTGACCGGCCACTTCCATACCGACGGCTTCCGCATCGTCGGCTTCGGCGGGCCGCACCCCGTGCCGCTGCTGACCGTGCCGTCGATCAGCCCGATCTTCGGCAACGCGCCGGCGTTCGTCGACGCGCGCGTCTTCCCGCGCACCGCCACGATCGTGGACGCGACGACGTACGCGATGGGCGGCCTCCCGGCGCTGAGCAGCGGCGCGCCGACGACGATCGCGTGGAACGCCGAGTACTCCTACCACCTGGCGTTTCATCTGCCGGGACTCGACGCCAACGGACTCCACGCGCTGCAAGACGAGCTGGTCAGCGACCCGACGATCCGCGCCGATTTCGAGAAGTGGTTCGTCTCCGGCAGCCCGGTCGAACAGATGACGGACGTGAATTGGCCGGCCTACTGGTGCGCCGACGTCGACCTCACCGTGGCGTCATGGGAGTCGTGTCTCGCGCAGCAACCGGGGACCGCGCACCAGTAAAGGGGCTGCGTTTCAGTAGCGCGGGACCGCGGGGTCGATGCGCTCGGACCACTCGTCGATGCCGCCGGCGAGATTGACGGCGTTGGGGAAACCGTTGCCGTTGAGGAACGCCGTGACTCGCCCGCTGCGGCCGCCGCCGTGGCACATCACGACGATCGGCACGTCGTGCGGCAGTTCGCCGATGCGAGTGGGGATCTGAGCCATCGGGATCGTCGTCGCACCGCTCAGCGAGGCGGTTGCGATCTCGTCGGGCTCGCGCACGTCCAGCAAGAGGTGCGACTCGCCGGCCTCGCGGCGGCGCTTGAGCTCTTCGACGGTGATCTCGGTCATGCGGGGTCTCCGGATTGGGTGACGATCAAATCGCGCGTCGGACTCGACGCGCTGGCGTAGGGTTTGCGTTCCATCCGGCCGGCGAGGAACGCGTCGCGACCGGCTTCGATGCCGGCCTTCATCGCGCGCGCCATGCGCACCGGATCACGGGCGAGCGCGATCCCGGTGTTCATCAGCACCGCGTCGACGCCCAGCTCCATCGCGATCGTCGCGTCCGACGCCGTGCCGACGCCGGCGTCGACGATCACCGGAATGGTCGCACGCTCTTTGATGAGCCGAATCGAATACGGGTTGCACACGCCCAGGCCGCTGCCGATCGGCGCGGCGAGCGGCATCACCGCCGCGCAGCCGAGTGCTTCCAGACGCTGACACGCGATCGGATCGTCGACGACGTACGGCAGCACGGTGAAGCCCTCGCGTACCAGCTGTTCGCAGGCGGCGATCGTCTCGACCGTGTCGGGGTAGAGCGTCTGCGGGTCGCCGATCACCTCGACCTTGATGAGGTCGGTGCCGAGCGCCTCGCGCGCGAGCTTCGCCGTCAGCACGGCGTCCTTCGCGGTGAAACAGCCGGCGGTATTCGGCAGCACGGTCATCCGGCTGCGGTCGATGTAATCGACCAGCGTCTTGCCGCTGCGCTCGTCGAGGTGCATGCGACGGATCGCCACCGTCACGACCTGGGAACCGCTGGCCTCATGGGCCTGCTGCATGATCTCCAGGCTCGGGTACTTGCCGGTGCCGACCAGCAGCCGCGAATGGAATTCGTAGGCTCCGATGCGCAGCACGTCGCTCTCCATGATGGTTGCTATCCTCCGGCCACCGCGACGATGATCTCGACCCGGTCGCCTTCCTGTAACGCCGCGTGCGCGTGGCGCGCGCGCGGGACGACCTCGTCGTTGAGCGCGACGGCCGTCCCGTCCACGCGCACGGCCAGCGTAGCGAGCAGCGCGTCGACGGTCACCCCGGCGGCGACCTCGCGCGGCTCGCCGTTCACCACAATCGTCACCCGACGAGATTCGCGCCGGCGGCGGCGACCTCCCCGACGCGCGTCGGCGCGAACGGCGCGAGTTCGCTTGCCTCGCCGTCGACGATGAGCGACGCGAGCGCGCGGCCGGTGGCCGGGGCGAGCAAGATCCCGTTGCGGTAGTGGCCGGTCGCGAGCAGGTAGCCCTCGAGCGCCGTGCGTCCGAGGTAGGGCCGGCCGTCGTGCGAGCCGGGCCGCAGCCCCGCCCACGTCTCGACCACCGCAAACGACGCCAGTGCGGGCGCAGCCGCGAGCGCCGCCGTCAGGAGATCGCGCACGCCCCCGGCGGTCACCCGCGCGTCGAAGCCGCGCTCTTCGACGGTCGCGCCGACCAACAGCCGGCCGTCGTCGCGTGGCACCAGGTAGCGGTGACCCAGCCAGACCAGTGCGCGCAGCGCGCCAGGCGGGACCGCGAGCGCCAGCATCTCGCCGGCGACCGGCCGCACCGGTACCTGGGCCGCCGCCGGCACGCCCTCGAGCACGCCCGCCCACGCCCCGGCCGCGTTGACGACCACCGGCACCGAGGCGAAACCGCGCGCGGTGCGCAGGCCACGCACGCGGCGCGCGTCGGCTTCGAGCGCGACGCCGTCGACGCGCTCGAACCGCACGCCGAGCCGCTCGCACGCGGCGACGAGCGCGCGTCCGAGACGCCGGTTGTCGACCTGCGCTTCATTGGCGACCAGCAGCGCGCCGGCCAGGTCGCGCGCGAGCAGCGGCTCGCGTTCGTGCGTCGCCGCGCGATCGAGCACGCTCACCTCGCCGCCGTTGGCACGATATCTCGGCGCGAGCGCGGCCAGCGCCGCGAGCTGCGCCTCGTCGAGCGCGACGTGCACGGTGCCGGCACGCCGGAAGCGCGCATCGACGCCGCTGCGCTCGTGCAGCTCGTCCACGAATGCCGGGTACGCGGCGAGCGCGTCGCGGCAGAACGCAAGCATCGCCGGATCGGGCAGCTCCTCGCTGAACGGCGCGAGCATCCCCGCCCCGGCCCACGACGCCGCCCGCGCCGGCTCCGCGTGGTCGAACACCGTCACCGTGACGCCGCGCTTGGCGAGCTCGTACGCGACGCTGCAGCCGATCAGGCCCGCGCCGACGACCGCAACGTCAGCCACGGCACGGCTCGCCGGAAAGACGCCGAAGCCGAAGAATGATCATCGCTCGCATCGAACCGACAAACGTTATCATGCCCGGGTCAGCTAGAGTCGTTGCCACGAAAGGAGACTCCTCCCCGCGCCTCGCATTGTTGTACGTGCGATTTCGGTCAGAACTTGGTATTAGGCATGCGGCGGGAGCTCGTTCAGTCTGCCGTGGCGTTTAGAAGGCCACAACCGAAACCACGGCGGCAACCGCCGGCGTTTCAGACCCTCGATTTGACGCAGCGGGCCGTATTGGCGGTACAGGCGCGTTATGTCGGTAGCCCTAATCACACGGATGTTCCTAAGTTTGGACTTCTTGCTGCCCCCCGCGCCGGCGCTATGACGATCGAAGCGGCCGAAGCTGCTCGTATTGACAATCCCGACTGTAGCCTGTGTCCGCGCAAATGGGCTCGTCGGCTGGATGCTGTCAACGAATTGCTTCGACACGCAATCGCCGAGGGCTATTTCGTTACCGAAGCGCCGAACACGATGCCGCAATTCGTTTGGGCCCGCGACCCTGACGATCCCAATCTCGTATATAAGGCTAAGTTGACCGAACCACCTAACGGCTACAAGGCTTTCCCCCTTACTCAACATCAAGCAAACTACTCTCTCCCTTTTGAGCTGCCATGACGTCGTTACAGTTCTCATTCGATGGTTGGATAGAAAGCGCGCTAGAGGACGAGGCTGAGAGCGCGACCTTGACGCGGCTGGTGATCCAAATTGGTGACGAGACGCTGACCGAGAATGTAAGTCGGCTCGGTGGTGGGATACGCCGCTCCATAAATGTCTCAGTTTCACCACTTGCTGGCACCAGTGACGTTGCCTTCGTGAAGCGGCATCAACTCGATGGGGCTATGGACGGCTTCGTCTTTCCAGAACTCTCGATCTTCTCCGCAGGCAGCGAAGCACTGTACGTATCCCGGTCTCGCTCGCAGCCGCCTTTCTCTGACGTCGATTTTCTCGTCAGGCCCGCAGAAGCGCCGTCGGCCGTAGACCGTTCTCTTACAGAAGACGCATTGGTAGAAATCGTGCAGACTACTCTGCGCCGGCTTCCGGCTCACGGTCCTGCATATCACGATCTCTCGAGAGCATGGGAACGCGTCTGTCAGAGCATCGAGCATCAAGATGAATTGGGGTACTGTCGCGCGGCTGGCCGGCTAGGGATAGATCCCTATGATCCGGATGGTCCAGACTTGACCCGCTTCGGAGAGCAGCTCGAAGCGGGACTCTTTGAAGACGTGACGGATGCCGCAATAATCGAAGAACTTGATGAGACGACCGCGTGGGCGCGCGACATGGAAGGGCGGCTGCGTGAAATGCCACAGATCGACCTCGGAGTATTTGGAGCCTGTCCCCCGGATGACCTGAGCCGCAGCGCCGGACTGGTCGGAGCTGATGCGGCGGGGCTCGTTCGAACTCGGAATGGCTGGGACATACGCGAGCCGCGGCGTTCCCTAGAACTCGCTCTGGGCGACATCTTGCCGGCTGATCGCGCGATGGCACAGTCTGGTCCCTGGAGTCTAAGGGCTCTGGTCCTGCGTACAGGCGATACCGCTCGCGTGGGGACAGTCGCCGGTACTGCCCGTGAACAACGCTTTCGCGCCTGCACTGCGGCGTATATAGCTTGGACGTCTCAAGCCGACGAGTCTCGCGCAGCAACGCCCGCGATTACGCGACGGCAACAAGCCGGGCGGGCATTCGCGGCGGAATTGCTCGCCCCTCGAGAATATCTTCGAGGATTGGCGCTTGAGCGCCCCGCCGGTCTTACGTCTGATGATATTGAGCGCATCGCGGGCGATCTGATTTGTCCGTCCGAAGCCGTGACGTGGCAAGCGTGGCGTGCAAGAATACCATTGCGGGGGAGCACGTTGGTCACTGGGCGCCAGGTAACGTTCGGCTGACCCTGATACGCGCCGCTGGCGCCGCGCGACTCGACCTACGGGGCCGCCCGTCACATCCCAGTGTAGACCGGCCCTTCGCCGCCCTGCGGCGGCACCCAGGTGATGATCTGGTAGGGATCCATGATGTCGCAGGTCTTGCAGTGCACGCAGTTCGAGAAGTTGATCTGCAGCCGGCCTTCCGCCGGCGCGCCGTCGGGCTTGCTGAAGTGCGGCTCGTAGACTTTGGCCGGGCAGAAGTACTGGCACGGGTTGCCGTACTCGACCGTGCACTGCTCCGCGCAGATGTTGGTGTCGGCGACGTGCAGGTGCGGCGGCTGGTCCTCGTCGTGCATCGTGCCGCTCTT
>JBEKAU010000083.1:0-8240 GCA_050015755.1 Vulcanimicrobiaceae bacterium
GAGGACGCGATCATCGACTACGTGCGCGAGCACGCCTTCGAGATGGACGACGACGTGATGCGCGCGCACATCGGCCTCTACGTCAACGAGTACAGCGAGGACGTCGGTCCGGTCGGCATCGCCGCCGTCGACGACCTCTTCGCGCGCGCGGCCGCAGCGGGTCTCATCCCCTCCGACACGAAGCCCGAGTTCGTCTCGTGAACCGCGCGGCGTTCCTCGCCACCGGCGCGGCGACCGCCGCGCTCGCGGCGACGCCCTCTGTTGTGCGCGCGGCCGCACCGACGATCGCGCTCGGCGACGACGTTTTCGTGCGCGACGGATGGCACGCTTTGCGCGGGCGGAGCGTCGGCATCATCACCAACCCCAGCGGCGTGCTCTCAACCGGGACGTCGGTCGTCGACGCGGTCGTCGGGCTCGGCAGCGTGCGCGTGCGGGCGCTGTTCGGCCCCGAGCACGGCATCCGCGGGACGACCGGTGCCGGTGAGCACGTCGACTCGTCGGTCGACGCGAAGACCGGCTTGCCGGTTCGCAGCCTCTACGGCGCGACCCGGAAACCGACGGCGGCGATGCTCGATGGGATCGACGTGCTGCTCTTCGACGTGCAAGACGTCGGCGCGCGCCCCTACACCTACGTCTCGACGATGGCGTACGCCATGCAAGCCGCCGCCGCATACGGCAAAGAAGTCTGGATCCTCGACCGCCCCAACCCGGTCGGCGGCACGCTGATCGACGGGCCGGTGCTCGATCCGCACTTCGCCTCGTTCATCGGCCTCTACCCAATCCCCGAACGCCACGGTATGACCGTCGGCGAGCTGGCCCGCCTGTTCAACGACCGCTTCGGCATCGGCTGCGCGCTGCACGTCGTCCCGATGGAAGGCTGGGCCCGCGAGATGGTGTGGGCCGACACCGGCCTGACGTGGATCCCGACCTCGCCGAACATGCCGTACGCGCGCACGACACTGGTCTATCTCGCGACCGGTCTGGCGGAATCGGGCGGCGTCAACAACGGCGTCGGCACCGATCGGCCGTTCGAATACGCCGGCGGCTACGGCTTCGATCCCGCCGCCCTGCGCGACGCGTTGACCGCACGCCGCATCCCCGGCGTCGAGTTCGAGCCGACGGAATGGTCCCCCGCGCACGGCTACTGGGCCGGGAAAGAGCTGCGCGGCGTCCAGCTGAACGTCACCGAGCCGCGCATCTTCCCGAGCGTGCGCACTGCGATCGAGATCCTGTGCGCCGCGCGCGCGCAGGGCAAGTACGCCGTCGACAGCGCCACCGGGATGGACCGCGACTGGGGTACCGACACGATCCGCCGGAGCCTCGCCGCCGGCACCAGCCCCGACGCAATCCTCGCATCGTGGGAACCCGGCCTGCACGCCTTCAGCGCGCTGCGCGAACGGTATCTTTTGTACTAAGGCGGGTTACTCGCCGCGCATCAGACGGCGTTCGCGCAGCAGACGGATCTGCCAGATGTGGATGAAGCGTTGGATCTCTTCGCGCGACCGCTCGTCGATGTCGAGGAACTGAACGCCGTGGGCGAACTTGCGCCGCCGCACGTTGAGAAACGCAATGACGACCTTGCCCTTGAGCGTCATCTCGCGGAACGGCTCGGGCGGGACCATGATCTTCTTCTTGGTCTTGCCGCGGGCGGTCGTCTCGACGATTTCTTTTTCGAGCTGCACGCCGCGCACGAGTTCGTTGGGCAGCGTGAAGCGCAGCTCGATCAGGGTGTCGTTCGGCAAGTCCTCGTCGCCCAAGAGCCGCAGGCCGCCGGCGGAGAGGTCGTGGGCGAGCGCCGTCCGGATGCCTTCCCGGCCCGCGATGTCGTACAGCACGCCGAACTCGACGGACGCGCGGAAGGTCTTCCGCTGCTGCTCCGTGATGGTCGCTCGCTGGGGGACCCCGTCGCGGCGCGACGCGGACTTCTTCCAGAAGAACACCGGGCAAGCGATTTCCAGGAAGTCGCGCTACGCCCTCCGTAGCCAGGTCACGTGTCCCCCTTCGCCGCACGGCTCCTCGCCGCGCTCGGACCGGACGTCGTCCGTACCGACCCCGAGGACCTGCGGGTCTTCGGTTTCGACGCCTTCACCGAGAACACGCTGCCCGACGCGGCGCTGATCCCGCGCGATGCCCGTGAGGTCGCCATCGCGGTGCGGATCGCCGCTGAGTGCGATACGCCGATCGTCCCGCGCGGCGCCGGCACCGGGCTGTGCGGCGGCGCGGTCCCCGCCCGCGGTGGCCTGGTGATCTCGTTCGTTCGCATGAACCGCATCCTCGAGCTCGACGTGCGCAACCGGCGCGCACGGGTGCAGCCCGGGCTGATCAACCTCGACCTCTCGAAGGCGGTCGCCGGACACGGCGTCTTCTATGCCCCCGACCCCTCGAGCCAGAAGATCTCGACGATCGGCGGCAACGTCGGCACCAACGCCGGCGGCCCGCACTGTCTGAGCTACGGCACGACGACCAATCACGTGCTCGGCGTCACCTACGTCGACGGCGACGGCGAGGTGCGGCGTACGTCCGTCGACGACCCCGGCTACGACCTGACCGGCGTGTTGGTCGGCTCCGAAGGGACGCTCGGCGTGGTGACCGAGGTCGAAGTGCGGCTGCTGCGCCTCCCTGAAGCCGTGCGCGTGTGCGTCGCGGCGTTCGGCGACGTCGAAGGGGCCTCCGAGGCCGTCTCGGCGATCATCGGCGCGGGCATCGTGCCGACCGCGCTCGAGATCATGGATGCGACGATCACGCACGCGGTCGAAGCGCACTACCACGCCGGCTATCCGCACGACGCCGGCGCGGTGCTGTTGGTCGAGATCGCGGGGACGCCGGACGACGTCGCCGCCAGCGAGGCGGCCATCTCGGCGATCGCGCGCGCGCACGGCGCGCTCTCCTGGCGTGCCGCACGCGACGCCGCCGAGCGCGATGCGCTGTGGGCGGCGCGCAAGGGTGCCGCCGGCGCGATCGGACGGATCGCGCCGAACTACTACATCCAGGACGCGTGCGTCCCGCGGACGCGGCTGCCCGACGTCATGCACGCGATCGATGCGATCTCGCGCGAGTACCGGCTGCCCGTCGGCAACGTCTTCCACGCCGGCGACGGCAACCTGCACCCGCTGCTGATGTACGATCGCCGCATCCCGCGCGACGTCGACGCCGTCCACGACGCGGGGATCGCGATCCTGCGCACCTGCATCGAGATGGGCGGCACGATCAGCGGTGAGCACGGGATCGGGTTCGAGAAGCGCGAGACGCTCGGACTCGTCTTCTCGCCCGACGATTTGGCCGCGATGGGCCGCGTGCGCAACGTCTTCGATCGCCGGCACACCTTCAATCCCGACAAGATCTTCCCGACCGGCGCGATCTGCGGCGAAGTCACCGCCGCGGCCGCGCTGTCGGCATGATCGCGAAACGCCGCGGCCCCGGCGGGCTGGCCGATCGCGAGCCCACGCGCGTCGCCGAGCCGGCCGACGCCGCCGAAGCGGCGGCGCTGTTGCGCGCCGCGGCCGATGCGGGCGACGCGGTCGTCGTGCACGGGGGCGGCACGCTGCAGGCGGCGGCGAACTTGCCGACACGCTACGACGTCGCGCTCGCGACCCGGCGGCTCGACGCCATCCACGCGTATGATCCGCGCGATCTGACGATCGGCGCCGGCGCCGGGATGACGCTCGGCGCGCGTGCGACCATCGGTGGGACGCTCGCAGCCGGCTGGGCCGGTCCCCGCCGCGCGACCTACGGCCGTCCGCGGGACCTGGTGATCGGGGCGAGCGCCGCGCTGGTCGACGGCACCGTCGCGAGCAGCGGCGGCATGGTGGTCAAGAACGTCACCGGCTACGACCTGGGCAAGTTGTACGTCGGCTCGCACGGCACGCTCGGCGCGCTCGTGCGCGTCAACCTCAAAGTGCTGACCATGCCGGCAGCACGCCGACTCGCGCTCGCGCCCTTCGAGCCCGACGCGCGCGAGCGGGTCGTCGCCCACGCCTTCGGCCGCGCGATCGAACCGGTCGCCGTGCTGCTCGTCGACGCCGCGCTCGCGCCGCGCCATCTCGCCGACGGTGATGGCCGGCCGCTGCTGATCGCGCTCTTCGAAGGCTCGGAAGCGCTGGTCGATCGCGCGTTGCGCGACTTCCGCTCTGCGCTCGGCGCCGCCGGCGTCGCCGAGACGCGTGTGCTCGACGACCGCATCGCCGCCGAGGCGTTCCAAACCATCGTCGACGGCTACGTGGCGAGCCGCGAGCGCAGCGTGACGTTCCTGGCCCGCGGCCTGCCGAGCGACGCCAGTGCGCGCGCCGAGCTCGCGCGCGCCATCGCGCCGGAAGGGTTCGGGATCGACACCATCGCGGATCTTGCGACCGGTGACGTCATCGTGCGGTTGAGCTGGCGCCCGCACCATGAAGCGGCGTTGCCGGCGGCGGTCGCGGCGCTGCGCGGTGCACTCGGCCGCGCCCATCGTATCGCCGGCGATCCGCACACATGGGCGGCGATCGATGCCTGGGGCGAGACGCCGGCCACACTGGCGACGATGCTCGCGCTCAAGGCGCAGTTCGATCCGCGCGGCACGCTCGCGCCGGGCCGGTTCTTCGATGAACACTGAACCGCCGGGACTCCGGCGCGTTCCCGACGCGCTCTGGCTCGACGTGCGGCGCACGCTCGCGGTCGTCTTCCGCCGCCGCAGCCGGGTCACGCGGCTGCTCGCGCTCGGCCCGCGCGGCTGGTACGCGACGGCGCGTTTTCTGACCGTCGTCATTCCACGCGCCGGGCGCGAACTGGCGCGCATCCGCACCCGCGCCGCTGCGATCCCGAGTCCGGTGCTGCGCGAACAAGCGCTGGCATCGATCGACCTCAAGGCCTACCACGTGCACGGCGGCGCCATCTTGGCGACGTTCTTGCACGGCGAGACCGTGCGCCGCTACGTCGCGATCGTCGCCGCGCTCGAGACGATCTACGACTACCTCGACAACCTCTGCGACCGCGTCCCGGGCGTCAGTGCCGCCGCGTACGCGGCGCTGCACGAAGCGCTGCTCGACGCGCTCGACGACCGCCGCCCGCTCGGCGACTGGTACCGCGAGGGACCGGCCGGTGACGACGGCGGCTACCTGCGCAGTCTCGTCCTCTCGGCGCGCGCGGGGCTGGGCGCGCTGCCGCACTATCCCGCCGTGCGGGCGCGGCTGCTCGAAGTGGGCGAATACTACGCCGAGCTGCAGGTCCACAAACACGGGCCGAGCGGCGCGCGCGAGGCCGCCTGTGGTGCCTGGTATGCGCGCAATCGCGAGCGCTTCCCGGGCCTGGCCTGGTGGGAATTCGCCGCCGCCTGCGGCTCCTCGCTGCCGGCCTTCGCATTGATCGAGCTGGCCGCGCGCGAACGGCTCGACCCGGCCGAGGTCGACGCGACGCTGCGCGCCTATTTCCCGGGCATCTCGGCGGTCCACATCCTGCTCGACTACTTCATCGACCAGGCTGAAGATCGCGAGCACGGCGAGCTCAACTTCATGGCCTGCTATCCCTCGAGCGCCGACGCAGTGGTCGGACTCGGCCGGCTCGTGCGCGGAACGCTGGTGCGGGTTCGGAGCCTGGCCGGCGCGGCCCGTCACCGTTTCGTCGTGCAGGCGATGTGCGTGTTCTACCTGACGCATCCCAAGGTGTTCGAGCAAAATCTCGGGCGCGAGAGCGACACCCTGCTCGGTGCGCTCTCCTGACCCGGCCGAGCGCTCCGTTCTATGAAGGCCGGATGAGAAGATTTATAGACGACGCTGAGAGCGACACGTCTGGAATGGTGGTACGGTTGTTAGCATCATGAAGGACTTTTTCGGCAAGGGCATCGTGCGCGGGCTGGTGGCCGGCCTGGCGGCGAGCGTGGCGCTCGCGCTGCCGTTCGCGGCCAGCGCGCAGGGGGCGCCGTCGTACGCGGAACAGCCATCGTACGCTT
Organism: Vulcanimicrobiaceae bacterium; assembly: GCA_050015755.1. Taxonomy (GTDB): domain Bacteria; phylum Vulcanimicrobiota; class Vulcanimicrobiia; order Vulcanimicrobiales; family Vulcanimicrobiaceae; genus Vulcanimicrobium. The sequence goes on from JBEKAU010000083.1 coordinate 5,921, forward strand.
CTCACGAGGAGCAGATTCAGGGACGGATCGTCAGCTTCGACGGACAGTACGATCTGCGGGTCCGCGACAGCCGCGGCTTCGTCGACCGCGTCCGGCTGCACCAGGGGACGGTCATCAACCCGACCGGGCTGACGCTCGCAGCGGGCATGTCGGTCACGATCCTGGGCAACAGCGGCGGCAACGTGTTCAACGCCAACGTCATCGACACGCCGTACCAGACCGTCTACGGATACGGGTACCCGTATCCGTACTACGGTCCGGAGGTCGGCGTGTGGGTCGGCGGCCGCTGGGGCGGCGGCTGGGGTCGCCGCTGGCGCTAATCGCCGGCTGAACGTGCGCGCGGTCGCACCGCTCATTTGAGCGCGGGCCGCGCGCAGGTCGCATCGCCGACTCCGTGCAAGCGTGCGGTGTGTCGGCGCTGCGCGTGCTGGGCGTTTTCCTAGCCGCGACCCTCCTCGTCGCGGCCGCACCGGTCTCCGCCATCCGCGGATTCGACTCGGTCGCCGTTTCGCGCGAACACGTCGACGAAGCACTCTTCCTGGACGTCCCCAGCGCCGCCGGTGCGCAAGATGCGGCCGAAGCACTCGGTCTGCACCCGCACTACGCCGGGACGCCGAACGACCACGCCTACGCCCTGCTGACGCGTGACCTGTTGCGCTCGTATGGGTTCGACGCGCACCTCGAGTCCTTCACCGCGCAGATCGACACGCCGCGCTCGCTGGTGCTCGAGATGTATCCGGACGCGGACTTCTACCAGCCGCGCAAGACGCTGTTCATCGGCCCGACCGGCCATCGCCCGACCGACTTCACCTTGCGCGAGATCGGCGATCCGGCCGACCCGGCGACCCTCGATCCCGCCGCCGGGCTGCCGTTCAACGCCGGTACGGCCAACGGCGATATCACCGCGCCGCTGCTCTACGCCGGGCGCGGCCTGCCGGCCGACTACGCGACGCTCAAGGCGGGCGGCGTCGACGTGCGCGGGGCGGTCGCGCTGGTGCGCTACGGCGCCGCGTTTCGCGGCCAACTGGTGCGCAACGCGCAGGCCGCCGGCATCCTGGGCGTCGTCCTCTACGACGATCCGGCCGACGATGGCTACGGCCGCGGCGCGACCTACCCCAACGGCCCCTGGCGGCCCAACGCGTCGGTACAGCGCGGTTCGCTCGGCGACGGCATTCGCATTCCGGTGCTGCCGATCAGTGCCGACAACGCGCGCATCTTGCTGCGCGGCCTGCACGGACCCGCCGGACCGTCCGGTTGGGCCGGCGCGCTCGACGCACCCTACCCGGTTGCGAAGGGCCCCGCCTACGCGCACATCGCCGTGCGGATGAACCACGAGACGCGCACGCTGTGGAACACCGTCGCCGTGCTGCAGGGCACGCGCGGCGGCGAAGAGGTCGTGCTCGGCGCGCATCGCGACGCGTGGGTCGCCGGCGTCGGTGACAACGGTGACGGCGTCACCTCGCTGCTCGAAGCGGCACGCGGCCTGGGATATCTCGCCAAGGCCGGTCACCGCCCGCAGCGTACGATCGTCATCGCGTTGTGGGACGGCGAGGAAGTCGGACTGCTCGGCTCGGCCGCGTACGTGCGCGCACACGAACGCGAGCTGCGCGACGGCTGCGTCGCCTACCTGAATGCCGACGAAGACGTCACCGGTGCCGCGTTCGGCGCCAGCGCCGTCGGTGCGCTCGGGCCCTCGCTGATCGAGACGACGCGCACCGTCGACGATCCGGCGCGCGTCCACGCCAACGTCGCCGATCGATGGAGCGCACAGCGCAACGGGATGACCGTTCGCCCGCCGGGCGGCGGCAGCGATCACGAATCATTCCTGTACCGCTTCGGCACGCCGGTGGCCGAGATGGGTTTCTACGGGCCGTTCGGGCCGTATCACTCGAGCTACGACACCGCGCAGTACGCCGAGCGCGAGAGCGATCCGTACTTCGTGCTCCATCGCGCCAACGCGCAGCTCTATGGCATCCTGGCGATGCGGCTGGCGAACGCCGACGTCGTGCCGTACGCCTTCAGCGCGTACGTCTCGCCCCTTCGCAACGGTGTCCTCCAGTTGGAGGCACGTGCGCAAGCCGACGGACGTCCGATCGACCTCGGGCCGTTACGCCTTGCCATCGACGCGTTCGGTCGCACCGCCTACCGCGCCGACGGCGCCATCGCGCAAGGCGGCGGCCCCGGTGATGAGCGTTCGATCGACGCGGCACAGACCGTCGATGCCGTTGCCTACGGCGTCTCCGGATACGCGGCGGTCGCATATCCCGCGATCGCGAGCGCGTACGCCAGCGGCTCGGAGAGCGCATTGCACGATGCGATC
>JBEKAU010000084.1:0-8207 GCA_050015755.1 Vulcanimicrobiaceae bacterium
CGATGCGGCTGCTGGTCTGCATGTGCTCGCCGTAGGCATCGGCGAGCGCGCGGCCGAGTGTCGCGCGCGTCGCCTCGGAGAACGGACGGCTGGTGTGGATTTGCACGAACGGCATCGCGTGCGTCAGCCCTTCGCGAGGCGCTGCTGGTAGATGCGCAGTTGCGCGGTGGCGGCGTCGAGCAGCGGCGTGTCGAGGCCGAAGCCGCGGCCGCGCGCGGTCAAGTCGCCGAGGATCTGTTCGACCTCGACCGGGCGACCGTCGTTCAGATCGCGGTACATCGAGGTCGCGCGCGGCGAGCCCGGTTCACTGACCGACGCCGTCGCGCGCGCGGCGAATTCATCGCGCAGCGGATAGCCGGCCGCCTTTGCGATCGCCGCGACTTCGCTCAGCAGTCGAAGCGCGAGCTGCGCGCCGCCCGGCACCGCTTCGATCTGGCCGATGTTCCCGCGCAAGAGGCACGTGATCGCGCCGAGCGAGGCGAGGATCGTCCACTTCTCCCACATCTCTTGCAGGATGGCGGACGAGAGGCGTGCCTCGAAGCCGGCATCGCGCAGCGCCGCGTCGAGCGCCTCGACGCGTGGTGTGCGTGTGTTGTCCCGCTCGCCGTAGATCAGCGACTGCAGGTTCGGGTCGAGCTGGACGATGCGGCCCGCGTCGTCGAGCGTCGTTGCGACGTAGCAGACGCCGCCCATCACCGGCTGCGGGCCGAACCGCTCGATCAACAGGTCGAGGTGGTGCATCCCGTTGAGCAGCGGGACGATCATCGTCTGCGGTCCCACGGCCGGCGCGAAATCGGCGATCGCCGCTTCGAGCGTGAACGCTTTGACGGCGAAGATGACGACGTCGTACGGATCGCGCAGCTCGGCGCTCGTGACCAGCGCCGGCTGCACGGAACGATCGCCGCGTGGACTGACGATCTGCAGGCCCGAGCGGCGGAGTGCCTCGGCGCGCGCCGGGCGGACGAGGAAGGTGACGTCGCGGCCGGCCTGGGCTAACAGGCCGCCGAAGTATCCGCCGGTCGCCCCGGCGCCAACGACGAGAATGCGCATTGCCATGACTTGCCTTAGCGTAGCGCATCGAGTACCATCGGTCTAGCCGATATGTTGGGCCGAGACATAGAAATACCCGATAACGAATTGCTTGCCTTGTCGCTGCGCGACCTGCGCACGATCGGGGTGATCGCCCGTGAGGGGAGCCTGACGGCCGCCGGCACCCGGCTGGGCTTCTCGCAGGCCACGATTTCAGGTCACCTGGCTTCGGCCGAAGCGGCGCTCGGCGTCACCCTCTTTCGCCGCCATGGGCGGGGCGTCGAGCTGACCGCGGCCGGTCGCGCGGTCGTGCGCCACGCCGAGAACGTCTTCGCGACGCTGACCGCCCTGCGGGCCGACGCGCGCAGCGCGCAGGTGCCTTCGGTGACGATCGGCGCCAGCGAGCCGGCCGCCAGCCGACGCGTCGTGCCATTCATCCGCAGCGCGGATCGGCGCGTCCCGGGACGCGAACTGCACCTGCGGGTCGCGGTCGCCTCCGACCTCAACGCGCTGGTCGAGCGCGGTGAGCTGGAGGTGGCGGTGACCTCGCCGCGCCGCGAGCTCTCGCGCGGGACCGAGTTCACGCCGCTCTACGAACAGGAGCTGGTGCTGCTGGTGCCCGAGCGGCACCGGTTGGCCGGCGCGCGCGAGGCCGATCTGGGTGACCTGCACGACGATCGGCTGCTGGTCGGTGAAGATACCTGCATCTACCGCTGCGTGATCCAAGAGACGATCGCGGCCGCCGACGTCGAAGTCGCGCTGCGCGCGCGCATCGGCGCGCTCACGACGCTCCCGCACGGCGTCGCCGGCGGTCTGGGCATCGCGATTCTGCCGCGCGAGCTGGTCGAGCCGCCGCCGGCACAGACGGTGGTCGTCCCGCTGCGCACGCCGATCCGGCTGACGATCGGCGTGCTCGTGCGCACCGATGCGTCCGATGCCGCCCGTGCGGTGGCCGAGGAACTGATCGTGCACGCGACCGGACCGGTGCATGCATGAGCGTGGCCGCGGAACGCTGGCTGCAGCCGGGAGTGCTCGAGAACGCGAGCGGCGAGGACTGCGTCGCGCTGGTCCGTGCGGTGCGCGAGGGCGCCGGGCAGGTGGATGCGTCGCGCAATCCGCTCGGCTTCATGCACATCACGCTGGCGCAGCGGCCGGAGTCCTCGCTGCGCCTGCACCTGTGGCCGCGCGAACGCGCGCCGCAAGACGAGTCGCTGATGATCCACGATCACGCCTTCGCGCTGACCAGTCGCGTGTTGGCGGGCACGATCACCAACGTCGACTACGATGTGCGCAACGCACCGGAGAGCGAGCTGCAACTCCTCGCGGCGCAATACGTCGGCGATCAGTCGCGGTTGCAGCCGACCGACCAGCGTGTCGCGCTGCGGCGCGTCGGGCATGCGAGTTTCGGCCCCGGTGAGGTCTATGCGCTGCCCGCGCGCTCGTTCCACGAGACGGTCGTGGCGCACGGAACGTTGGCGGCGACGCTTTTCCGCATTCGCTACGTCTCTTCTGCGCCGCCGCGGGTCGTCGCCGCCGAGCCCGAGATACATGCCTTCACCCGCGCCGCGCTGACGGCCGACGAGCTCGTCGCGGCGCTTGACGAGCTGCTCGCGGCGATGTAACGTCGGGCGGTCATGACGTCCGCCTACGAACGATTCCGCGCGCTGCACGAGGCCGCCGAGCCGTTCATCATGCCCAACGCGTGGGACGGCGCATCGGCGTTGCTGCTCGCGCGCGCCGGCTTCGCCGCGCTCGGGACGACCTCGCTCGCCATCGCGTGGGCGCTCGGCCGCGCCGACGGCGGACACGCCGTCTCGCGCGCGGAGGCGATTGCGAACGGCGTGTTGCTCGGGCGCATTGCGGGGCTGCCGGTCAACGGCGATCTCGAAGACGGGTTCGGCCCCGGCCCGCAAGACTGCGTCGACACGGTCGAAGCGGCGATCGCCGCCGGCTTGGCCGGCGTCGGCATCGAGGACACGACTGCCGACCCGGCGCGCCCGATCCATGACTTCGACGACGCGGTCGCCCGCGTGCGCGCCGCCGCGCGGGCGGCGCGCGGCCGCATCGTGCTGACCGGACGCACCGACAACTTTCTCAACGGCCGGCCCGACCTCGACGACACGATCCGTCGGCTGGTCGCGTTCGCCGAAGCCGGCGCCGACGTGCTCTATGCGCCGGCGCTGCCGGACATGGACGCGATCGTCGCCGTCGTGCGCGCCGTCGCTCCCAAGCCGGTCAACGTGCTGATCGGGCCGCGTGGGCAGAGCGTGTCGCTCGCGGAGTTGGGCGCGCTGGGCGTGCGCCGGGTCAGTGTCGGCGGCGCGCTTTATAAGAGCACGCTGGCGCACCTGGTCGACGCTGCGCAACAGTTGCGTGCGGGCGACTTCGGCGACGTTCGCGCCGCCCTGGCGAACCCGTCGATCGCGGGGCTCTTCTAACCGGTCGCGCGCGGCTGGCGCATGGCGCCGGCGAGTCCCGGCACCGTGTTGAGGGCGAGCGCGCCGATGATCAGCGCCATCCCGAAGAGCTCGCTGTGCGAGGGGATCTCGTGCAGCTGCAGCGCGGCGAATGCGACGCCGAGCACCGGCGTCGCGAGTGAGGCGATGCCGGCGACGCCCGCCGGCAGCCGCCCGAGCACGAACAGCCACATCGTCCACGCGACGCCTTGCGCGACGCCCAGGAACAGCATCGCCGCCACGAAGCCGTCGGTCCAGTGAACGTGCTCCGGCACGATCAGTGCGATGACGAGCATCGGGATGAACGCCCACACCGTCTGCCATGCGGTGAGCGGCAGCAGCTCGAGCTTGTCGCGCACCTGGAGCCGGCGCGCCCACACGACGCTCGCGCCCCAGGCGAGGCCGGCCAGCACGGCCAGGATGTCACCCCACATCGTCGACGCGTTGAAGGGCGCGGCGACGAAGCCCAAGCCGACCGCGGCGAGCGCGAGCGCGAGCCAGCGGATGCCGACGATCCGCTCGCCCAGGAACGGCCAGGCGAAGAGCGTTGCCCAGAACGGCATCGTGTAGGCGAGGACGGCGACCTTGCCGGCGCCGCCGAGCGCGACCGCGATCGTCTGCAAGATCGTGAACGCGAAGGTCTGCAAGAGACCGAGCACCAGCGTCGGCACGAACGGCGTCGGCCGCAGCTGCCGTCGCGCCGCGATCACCAGCAGCAGCGTGAACGCACCGATCGCCGTGCGCAGCGTCGCGACGAAAATCGGCGAGCCGTCGGTCGTCGCGATACGGATGACGACCCAGTTGTAGCCCCAGATCAGCGAGAGGACCGCCATGACGAGGTAGGCCTCGCGTTCGCGCGCGGACCCTTCGGTGTTCACTGGCACAGGGCGGCCAGCTTCATGGCGGTGTTCCAGTTGCGGCCGGTCGCGCGCGTGCCGAGCGCGCTCTCGATCAGCCGCATGGTGACCTTCGATTCACCGATGCCGTCGGGATAGACCACGTACGCGGTGCGGCCGCTCAGCTCGACCCGCTCGCGGCCGGCGATCCTTCCCCGCAGCAGCGCGAGCGTGCTCGGCGGCGGCGCGTCGTGCAGCAGCACGACGAGCAGGTGGCTCGGATCGTCGACGGCCTCGCGCGGAAACGGATTCACGGCAACGAGCGCGCGCCATTCCTCAGCCGAGCGGACGTGCACGTCGGTCTCCAGGCTCAACTGCGTGCGCAGGCCGGCTTCGAGATGCCGCTCGAGCGCGAGGCCGTGCACGCGCGGACTGCGGAAGACGACGTTCCCCGTCTGCAGGACCGTGCGCGCGTCGGCGAAGCCGAGCTGCACGAACGCGCGGGTGAGATCGACCATCGGCAGCCGCTTCGAGGGGCCGAGATTGACGGCGCGCAGGAGCGCGACCTGGACGCTCACGTCGCGCGCACGTGCTCCAGCCGGGCTAGGTGCGTGTCGGCGAGCGTGCGGTAGTGGTGGAACGCCGCGGCGTATGCGTCGCGCGTCGCGGGGTTCGGCGCAGTCGGCGCGTCATAGCCGACCGCGCGTGCGGTGGCGACGGCGTCGTCGACCAGGCCGACGGCTTGCGCCGCCAGCAGTGCTGCGCCGAATGCCGAGGCTTCCTCTTGGTGCGGTTGCACAGCCGGCACGTCGAAGACGTCGGCGAGCATCCCGCGGACCAGCGGCGCCTTCGTCAGGCCGCCGCTGAGCAGCAGGCGTTGCGCGTCGCCGACGATCTCGCGCAGCACACCGTAGACGGCGAACACACCGAAGACGACGCCCTCGAAGCCGGCGCGCACGATGGCACGCCGGTCGTGCGCGAGGTCGAGCCCTTCGAACGAGCCGCGCAGCTCGCTGTTCCAATACGGTGCGCGCTCGCCGGCGAAGAACGGCAGCACGGTGACCCCGTCGGCACCGGGGGCGATCGCACTCGCGAGCGTCACCGCCTGCGCGAACCGTTGGTCCTTCGGCACCTCGGCGAGCAGCAGCGCGAAGATCCAGTCGAGTGACGCCCCGGCTGAGCTGGTGGGGCCACCGATGACGTAGCGCGTGTCGTCCGCGCAGTAGCAAAAGGTGCGGCAGGCGGGATCCAGCTGCGGTGCCGGCGCGAGGACGCGCACCGCGCCCGAGGTGCCGAGCGTCAGCGCCAATTCGCCGGCACCGCTGGCGCCGACGCCGATGTTCGCCAGCGGTCCGTCCGAGGAGGCGAGCACGACCGCGGCGTCGTGCTCGATCCCGAGCTCGCGCGCGATGGCGGGGCGAAAGCTGCGCAGCGCGGTCGACGGCGGTGCCGGCATCGAGAGCCGCTCGGCGTCGACCTGCGCGCACGCCAGCGCTTGCGCGTTCCACGCGCGCGCATGCACGTCGAACATCCCCGTCGACGAGGCGATGCCGTGATCGACGAGCCATTCGCCGGTCCAGCGGAAGACGACCAGCTCCTTGAGGCCGACGAAGCGGCGCGTGCGCGCCACCAGCTGCGGGTCGTTCTCGGCCAGCCAGCGGAGCTTGGCGATCGGCAGCATCGGGTGCATCGGCGCGCCCGTCGCCGCATACAGCGTCGCGGCCGTGCCGTCGGCGCGCCAACCGTCGGCGATCGCGTGCGCGCGCCGGTCGAGCCAGGTGATCGCGTGCGACAGCGGTTCGCCCGCCTCGTCGACGCACAGCACGCCGTGCATGGCGCTCGAGAAGCCGATCGCCGCGACCTCGTTCCCGCGCATGCGCACGTCGGCGAGCACGCGCGCCAGCACGCGCATCGTCGCGCGGTAGACCGCGTCGGCGTCCTGTTCGACGAAGTCCGGTTGCGGCGTCTCCAGGCCGTAGAACTCCGAGCCGCTCGCGATCTCTTTGCCCTCCGCGGTGACGGCCAGGACCTTCACAGCGGAGGTGCCCAGGTCGATCCCGACGACCGCGGGCGGCGACGCGCGCACTAGGCGGGCTCAGCGATCGGTTCGATGCGGCCCAGGACGAAGACGTACGAGATGATGCCGACGATGAGGATGATTGCCGCGGTGACGATGGCGGCGTTGAACGAGCCGGTGCGCGCGACGATCAGGCCGGTCGCGACCGGTGCGGCGAAGCTCGAGAGGTTGCCGAACAGGTTCATGACGCCGCCGATCGTGCCGGTCGAGTTGCGCGGTGCGATCAGACCCGGCATCGACCAGGCGACCGGGGCGTGAAACGCGATCCCGGCCGCCGCCAACGTGATCCAGAACAGCGCGACGTGGATGTCCTTCGTGTACGCCGCGCCGATCACGGCGAACCCGATCACCAGCCCGGCGATCATGACCGTCTTGCGCACGCGGTTGGGATCAGCGCCGCGCTGGATGAGGAAGTCGACCAGCCAACCGCCGACGATCAAATCGGAGACGGTCGCGGTGCCCCATACCAGCAACGCGTCGAAGCCCGCGCTCAGGATGTTCACATGGAACGTCGTCGTGAGGTAGCCCGGAAGCCACGTCAGGAGCAGCGCGAAGAGGTAGTCGTAGGCGGTGAACCCGATCGTCAGTCCCCACACCTTCGGCTGCAGCAGCAGGTACCCCAGCCCTGCACCGCGCGGTACCTGCCCGGCCGGCGTCTCCGGTTCACCGCCGCCTTTGCGGATGTACTCCGCCTCGGCGTGGGTGAGTCGCTTGTCTTCACTCGGATTGCGATAGAACACATAAAACAGCAAGAAGAAGACGAAGCTGAGGATCGCCGTCGACCAGAACATGCCGCGCCATCCGAACCGCACCAGCAGGTAGCCGGCGAAGAGGACGCCGATGCCGCTCGAGAGCTTCGCTGCGGCATCGAAGAGCGAGGTCGCCAGTCCGCGTTCGGTGCGGGGGAACCAATAGCCGACGGCTTTCGCGTTGGCGGGGAACGTCGGCGCCTCGGCAATGCCGAGAAACGAGCGTGCCGCGAAGATCGCGCCGAAGTTCGGCGCGACCGCGGTGAGCACCGAGGCGAAGCTCCACAGCAGCGCGCCGATGCGCGAGAGGTTCTTGACGCCGAAACGGTCGAGCGCAACACCGATCGGCACTTGCGCGAGCGCGTAGATCCAGAAGAAGGCGCCGCTGAGCAAGCCGAACTCGGCCGGTCCCAGACCCAACTCGTCGTGCAGCGGCGCTTGGGCGACGCTGAGTGCACTGCGGTCGATGTAGTTCACCAGCACGCCGAAACCGAGCACGAGCGCAATGCCCCATCGGAGGTTGGTCACCCGCTCGGCGGGTGCGATGATGCTGCGTTGCACGGCGGTTGCTCCCTTCGCAAGGTGGCGCTAGGCTCGGCGGTCTACGCCGCGCGTCTCGAAGAACCATCGAGGAGCATGACGAAAACGATCGCAGATGAAACGCTCGCGGTGGATCTGGCTCGTTCTCGCTTGCTTCCCGCTCGCGGCGCTCATTGTGTTGCTCGTCGCGTTCGGCCGCCGCGTCCCTGCGGCGCGCTCGGGTATGCGGCCGATGCCTCCCCCGCCGCCGCCACCACCACCGCCCGAGCCGACCCCGGCCCCGCCGATCCCGCCGCCTCCCGAACCACCGGGGCCGGCACCGCTGCCGGAGCCGGCTCCTCCCCCGCCGCCGCCGGGACCGCTGCTCGGTCCGCCGCCGCCGCGATTCCACGCGGAGCCCGAGCGCATCCCGCACTTCATCGCCGAAGTCGCCGATGCGACGGCGCAGATCGTCCGCGGGACCGGTGAGGTCGCGTTCGTGATCGGCTTCTACGCCGACGGCACCATCCGGTTCGCCGAC
>JBEKAU010000085.1:0-11235 GCA_050015755.1 Vulcanimicrobiaceae bacterium
AACAGCCCGCTCATCAACCGAATCGTCGTGCCGCTGTTCCCGCAATCCAGCGGCGCACGCGGCTCGACGACGTCACCGCCGCACCCGTCGACGATGGTGGCCTCGCCCTCGCTCGCAATCGGCACGCCGAGCCCGCGCAGCACGCGCTGCGTCGAGAGCACGTCGAGCCCGCGCGGCAGATTGTGGATCCGCGAGCGGCCGTGCGCGAGCGCCGCCAGCATCAGCGAGCGGTGTGCGATCGACTTGTCGCCGGGAACGCGGACCGCCGGCGCGGGTTCGGATGGCGTCATGTGCCTCGAGAAAAACAGCGAGCCCCCCGCCGTGTCGGCGAGGGGCTCGCGGTGCAGTCTGTCGTCCCTGCGTTACGCGTTGCCGAACTCGACCGACACGAGAGCCGTGCAGCCAAAATACCAGGCAAGGAGATACGAGCGGGACATGTGGGCTGATTGAACCAGGTGGGGGTTCCGGTGTCAACCCACCGGCGGCAGGCCAGCGAACCGGACCAGGCCGCTGGCCAGGTCGTGGACACCCCACACGACGCCGAGCGTCCCGGCCACCCGGCCCCGGTGGATGACCGGGTCCATCGCGAGCGTCTTGGCGGTCAGCTCGGCGTTGAGCGCGACCAGGCGCGGCATGCGTTCCTGCGGGGGCAGGTCGGGCGGCAGCAGCCGGGCCGCCGGGATCACGGCCCGGACGACGGCTGCCAGGCTGCCGTCGGGAAGGCGGCCCGCGTCGTAGGCCTCCAGCGTATAGCTGCAGGCCGCGCACTCGCTGTGGCCGATGACCGCCAGCAGCGGCACCTTGGGGACCGCCACCGCGAATTCGAGCGAGCCGGTGACGATGTCGGCGGCGCTGTTGCCGGCCACGCGACAGGTGAACAGCTGCCCGAGCCCCTCGTCAAAGACGATCTCGGGGACGGCCCGGGCGTCGGCGCACGTCAGCAGGGTCGCATAGGGCGTCTGTTGGCCGCCGAAGGGCTCCTGGTGGGGCGGAAAGGTCCGCTTGCCGGTGCGGAAGCGCTCGTTGCCGGCCACCAGCCGTGCGAGCGCCGTGCTCGGCGCCCCGGCCGGGACGAGCGTGTCGATGTCGGTCCGCATGGTCGCTCGGGTTCCGCGCCCCGGCGGCGGGCTCCCCGAAGGCCAACGCGAACCGAGCCCCATGGCCGGGCTGACCGTCTCCCCTGATCTGCTCGCGGACGCCGTTGCGATCCGCCGTGACCTGCACGTGCATCCCGAGCTGGGCTTCCGCGAGGCGCGGACCGCCGGCATCGTGGCCGAGCGGCTGCGCGACCTCGGCTTCGAGGTCCACCCGCGCATCGGCGAGACCGGCGTCGTCGGGCTGTTGCGCGGTGCGCACGACGGCCCGACGATCATGCTGCGGGCCGACATGGACGCGCTCCCGATGCACGAGGAGAACGACGTCCCCTACCGCTCGCAGACCAACGGCGTCATGCACGCGTGCGGCCACGACGCGCACGTCGCGATGCTGCTCGCCGCGGCGGCGCTGCTCGCGCAGCGCACCGACGAGCTGCACGGCCGCATCGCGTTCGTCTTCCCGCCGGCGGAAGAGGGCGGCGGTGGTGCGAGAGCGATGCTGCACGACGGGCTGATCGAGCGCTTCGCGATCGAGCGCGCGTACGGGCTGCACATCTCGTGCATCCTGCCCAGCGGGATCATCGGCGTCAAGCCGGGACCGATGATGGCGGCGGTCGACCAATTCGACCTGGTCGTCGAAGGTCGCGGCGGACACGGGGCGATGCCGCACACCGCGATCGATCCGATCGTCGTCGCTGCCGAGTTCGTCGGCTCGGTACAGCGCGTCGTGAGCCGAGAAGTCGATCCCGTGGAGCCGGCGGTGGTGACCGTCGGCGCGTTCAACGGCGGCACCACCTACAACGTCATCCCGCCGCGCGTCGCGCTCAAGGGCACCGTGCGCACGTTCAGCGAGGCGACGCGCGCAACGATGGAAGGCCGCATCCGCCGCATCGCGGAGCACACCTGCGCCGCCGGCAACGCCAGCTGCACGCTCGACTGGCACCCCTCGTATCCGGTTACCGTCAACGATCCCGGCGAGACCGCCTTCCTGCGCGCGACGCTCGCGGCAGAGATCGGCGCGACGCGCGTGATCGAGATCCCGCCGATCATGGGCAGCGAAGATTTCTCGTACTTCGCAAACGAGGTGCCCGCGTGCTTCGCCTTCCTCGGCGCCGGTGACGCCACCCACGCGAACCCCAACCACCACCCCGCCTTCGACATCAACGAAAGTGCCATGGCGACGGGGATTGCAGCGCACGTCGCGCTCGCGTTGGCTGCCACCGCACGCGAGCGCTAGGAGAACGCGGGCGTTAGGCGCCGGGGATGGGGACGGCTTTGTCCTGGATGTCGAGGCCGGCGGAGCCGGCGAGTGACTTGAGTGAACCGCTCGACGCGGCCAGTGCCGAGACATCCGACGGGCTGAACTGACCGGACTTGAACTTCTGACCGACCGCGGCGAACGTGCCGCCCATGCTCGCGACGGCTCCGTCGAGCTTCTGCAGCAGCGGGTCCTTGCTGTCGGCGGCGATCTTCTGCGCGACCTTCACTTCGTGGTAGGCGAAGAGCAACGCGACGCCGCCCTTGACGATCGTCGAAAAGCGGTGCGGTGCGCCGGCTTCGAACTGACCTTCTTTGTACGGCAGCAGCACCCAGTGGTGAAACGCGAAATACGCGACGCCGAGATGGGCGACGAAGCGCGTCTTATCGAGGAACGCCGAGGACGGCGCCGCCGCGCCAAACAGCATCGCGAGCGCCAGCGCGCACACCGAAAGCGACATCTTCCATGAACGAACGATCATGAGGCGAGCTCTCCAACGAAAACGGAATGCCGGACCTCGATAGTCCTGGCTAGCTGACAACCGTACTTCGATTCCGCCCGTCAGGTTTCAGCCGCCGGAAAAATCAACGAGGGATGCCGCCTGGCACCCCTCGTTTGATGTGGCTGAACGCGCGCCGGTTAGGCGGCGGTCGTGGTGCCGACGGCGTCCTTCGCGAGCGCCGTGAGGCGGCCAAAGGCGGCGGCGTCGTGGACGGCGAGGTCCGCCAGCGCCTTGCGGTTGACGACGACGCCCGACTTCTTGAGGCCGGCCATCAGCCGGGAGTACGAGATGCCCTCACGGCGAGCGGCCGCGTTGATGCGGGCGATCCACAGCGAGCGGAAGTCGCGCTTGCGGACGCGACGATCGCGGAAGGCTACGGGATCTGCGGCGCGAAGCGCTTGAGATCGCCCTTGAAGGTCGGCTGATCCTTACGGAACTTCCGCTTGCGCTTGCGCGACTTCTTGCTGAGGATGTGGCCGCAGCCGTCGAATTGGTGGCGATGCGTCACTTTGCCGTTGGCGCTCACCTTGACCCGCTTCGCCGTTCCGCGGTGCGTTTTGATTTTAGGCACTGGCTCCCCCGATGGTCGCTTCCTCGTGCTCGTCGCTAGGATGCTCGTCGTCGTCGTGCGGATCGGAATCCGCGTGAAGATCGCTATCCTTGGGCGGCGGCTCGTCCTTGTGGTGGACGAACTTGGGCGGCCCCAGCGGCGTGGCTCTCGGAGCGAGGATGAGAAACATGTTCTTGCCTTCGAGTCTGGCTTCGCGCTCGAGAACGGCTGTGTTCTCGAGATCCTTCGCGATGCGGTCGAGAAGACGTTTTCCGAATGCCGTGTACGTGATCTCACGGCCGCGGAACATGATCGTGACTTTGACCTTGCCGCCGTCGAGAAGAAGGCGCTCTGCCATCTTCGCTTTGACTTCGTAGTCGTGGACGTCGATCTTGGGGCGGAGCTTGACTTCGCGCAACTCGTAGTTGCGCTGTTTCTTGCGCGCCTCTTTATCTTTTTTCGACTGCTCGTACTTCAGACGACCGTAATCGCCAATGCGACAGACCGGTGGGACCGCCGTGGGTGAGACCTCGATGAGGTCGAGCCCTTTGGTGCGCGCTCGGGTGAGGGCTTCCTCAGTCGGAATGACTCCGAGCTGGGCGCCGTCATCGTCGATGACGCGGACTTGGCGGATTCGGATCTGCTCGTTGACGCGAAGCGGTCGTGCTATGACAAACTCTCCGGAAGGGACACAAAAAAGCGAAGACGCCGAAGCGGTCCCCGCTACTGGAGAAGAACCGGATCGCCCGCGGGCATCCGGTGAGGACCCGAGGGTCCTGCTTCGGCTCGCGAAGCGTACCACTTTCCCCGGGAGGGCGTCAAGGACGGCCCTCGTGGCGGATTGCACTCTCAGCGTGGGCCCAGCAGCTTTTCATCCTAAGTCAAGCGACCTCTCATCTGCGACCAAGCACCCGGTCCACGGCTTCGCCTAGCATCGTGGCATGAAGCTCTCATCCAAGCCCCTCCTCGCCGCCCTCGCGGCGGCCTCCCTGGCGACGATGGCCCTGCCGCTCGCCGCCTCCGCCGACATCCCCGCTCCGCCGGCATTCGTGCGGACCTGGGTCGCGGCACCCGCCAACGGCGGCATGGTCCGCCTGGCCGTCCACCGCAGCCCCAATGGCCCCCTCGGCACGGCTTGGGGGCAGTGCCAGCCCGCCGCGTGTGCGTGGGGCACCGTGCCCATGCACTTCTCGCCCGACGGCGTCGACGCCGGCGCGGTCTGGACGACGCCGTTCAGCGTCGATCACGTCGCGTTCCAGCTCTCACCCAGCGGACGCTCGCTGTTCGTCACCGAGAACGTCCATTTCACCGACAACAGCGGTCGCGCCGACTATACGCACCAGGTGCGCCTGCGCTAGCCCTCCCGGGCGCGGTCAGGAGGCGACGGCTTCCGTCCGCGCCCGCTTCTCGAAGGCGGCGAGCGCCGACGCGACGACCTGGTCCATGTTGTAGTAGCGATATTCCGCCAAGCGGCCGACGAACGTGACGTGGCGCTGCGCGGCAGCCAGCGCGGCGTATTTGCGGGCCAGCTCGCGCGTCTCGGGCGTCGGGATCGGATAGTACGGTTCGCCCTCGGCCTGCGCGTATTCGCGTGAGAGGATCGTGTGCGTGCCCTGCGCGCCGGTCAGGTGACGATAGTCGGTCGTGCGGGTGTACGGCGTCGCTTCGTCGGGCTCGTTGACACAGCCGACCGGGAGACCCGCGGCGACCGGCACGCTCGCGAACTCGAAGCGCAGCGAGCGGTACGGCAATGCGCCGAAGCGGTGATCGAAGAACTCGTCGATCGGGCCGGTGTAGACGACGTGGTCGAAGGCGAGGTGGCCGTCGACCGTCGTGAAGTCGCAGCCGAGCGCGACGTCGATGCGCGGATGATCGAGCATTGCCTGCACCAGCGCGTCGTAGCCGTCGACCGGCATCGCCTGGAAGCGGTCGGTGAAGTAGCGGTCGTCGTCGTTCGTTCGGGTCGGGATACGGCCGCACACCGAGGGGTCGAGCTGCGAGGCGTCCAGGCCCCACTGTTTGCGGGTGTAGCCGGCGAAGAACATCTCGTAGAGCTCGCGTCCGACGCGCGCGACGATCGCGTCGCGCGAGGAGACGATCCGCTCGAGCGGTTCGGCACGCGCGGCGAGATACGCCGCCGCCGCCGCAGTGCTGTCGAGATCGCGGCCGGCCAGCAGCGCCAGCGTCGTGCGGTTGATCGGGATCGGCAGCAGCCGTTCGCCGACGCGGGCGAGCACGCGATGCTCGTACGGACGCCAGCGCGTGATCTGCGAGAGGTAGTCGACGACGTGCGATGCGTTGTTGTGGAAGATGTGCGGTCCGTAGGCGTGGTAGCGCAGGCCGCTCGCGTCGAGCGGGTCGTGCGCGTTACCGGCCAGGTGCGTGCGTTTGTCGACCACCAGCACGGTGGCGTCGAGCTGGCTCGCGAGCCGCTCGGCCATCGTCGCGCCGGCCAGCCCGGCGCCGACCACGCAATAGTCGTACCTCACCGGCGAACGGCGCGGTTCGGGAACGGCGGGAAGGTCGGTCGCGGCGGCGCGGTCACCAGTTGCTCGGTGATCAGGCGCAACGCCTCGGCGAGCTGCGGATCCTCGCCGCGCAGCGTGTCCTGCGGCGCGACGTCGACCTCGCTCGTCGGATCGGTGCCGTAGTTCTCCACGCCCCAACCGGCATCGGTGAACCAGAACGAGAACTCGGGCTGCGTCGTCTCGGTGCCGTCGACCAAACGATGACGCGGATGGATACCGATCACGCCGCCCCAGGTGCGCATTCCGACCAGCGGCCCCAAACCATAGAGCTTGAAGCAGTGACTGAAGATGTCGCCGTCGCTGCCGGCAAACTGGTTGGTGACCGCGACGATCGGCCCTGCCACCGACTCTTCGGGATAGGGGAACGGCGGCGACCAGCGCGCGACGTCGTAGCCGACCCGCTTGCGCGCGAGCTTCTCGAGCAGCAGCGCCGACACGTGACCGCCGCGGTTGAAGCGCACGTCGACGATCAGCCCGTCGCGGTCGAACTCGGTGAGGTAACCGCGGTGGAACTCGGCAAAGCCCCACGGCCCCATGTCGGGGACGTGGAGGTAGCCGACGCGCCCGTTCGTGCGCGCGTGCACGGTTGCGCGGTTCGCTTCGACCCACGACCGATACCGCAGCATTCGCTCGTCGCGCAGCGTGCGGACCAGCACGCGCCGCGGCGTGCTTCCGACTCCACGCACGATGCTCAGAACCACATCACGGCCGGCTTGGTTGACGAGCAGTGCGCCGGGGCCGACTTGCGCCGAGAGTTGCCGGCCGCCGATCGCGGTCAGCAGGTCGCCCTCGCGCACGTCGACGCCGGCCTCCGCGAGCGGCGAGTCGGCCTCGCGGTTCCACGGGTCACCGCGCAAGATGCGCGCGATCCGATACGCCTGCAGCGCGTCGTCCCACACCACGTCGGCGCCGAGGAAGCCGCGCCGGTATTGCGGCGGCTGCGGACGGTCGCCGCCGGTCTCGTAGGCGTGCGAGGTGCCCAGCTCCCCCTGCATCTCCCAGATGACGTCGGAGAGCTCGCTGCGCGTACGCACCCGCGGGAGCAGCGCCTCGTAGCGCGTCAGTACCGCCGGCCAATCGACGCCCGACATGTTGGGGTCCCAGAAGTTCTCGCGCTGCAAACGCCACGCTTCGCGCAGCATCTGACGCCACTCGGCGCGCGGCTCGACGCGTACGCTGATGCGGCCCAGATCGATCCAGCCGCTGCGTCGACCCGGATCGGTCGGCGGCTTGTCGTCGAGGTCACCGTCCTCCGGCAGGTCGCCGGCCGCGTCGATCGCGCGCAGCTTGCCGTCGGACTGGTAGATCAAGGTGCGGCCGTCGCCGCCGAGCACGAACGCGTCGACGCCGGTCGCGAGCGTCGCCGCGCGCTGCTCGTTGAAGTCGTACGCGATCAGCTCGCCGTCGTCGTCGTCGCGATCGCGTTCGCCCGGCCGAATGCCGCGCACCGGATAGCGGGTGAAGACCGCGCGGTCCTTGGCGCCGGCGATCTGATCGAACTCGCCCTCTTCGACGGGGAACGCCACCATGCGCAGCGGCAGTCCGTCGGCGTCGACGACGACCGGCGGCGCCCCCTTTTTCTCGTCCTTGTCGTCGTCGTCGTCATCATCGTCCGACGCCTTGTGCAGCGGCGCGGGCTTGGGCGTGAACGGGTTCGGCAGCGTCTGGCGCAGCGTGAGCAGATACGGCCGCGACGCTTCGGGGAAGCTCAGCTCGAACTGCAGTGCGTCGTAGACGGGGTGGAAGTCGCGCGTCGAGAGGAAGTAGAGATAGTTGCCGGCGGGATCCCACGCCGGCGAGCGGTCCTCGCGCAGCGGAATCGTCGCGTCGACGATGCGACCGGTCGCGCACTCGACGAGGCGCACGATCGTCGTGTGCGTCTTGGGGGACCAGACGTACGCGAGCCAGGCGCCGTCGGGCGAGAACGCGAGCCCTTCGATCCGCTCGCCGATGCTGGTGTCGACCTTGCGCGGCACGCTGCCGAGATCGACCAGCCACAGCTCGAGCCGATTGGTCGCGAATGCGAGCCGATCGCCGGTCGGCGAGGCCTCGAGCTCGTGCAGCACGCCGTGATCCTCGTGCGTCGCGTACTGCACGGTGCCGGGTTCACGTTCGATGATCGCCACCCGCTCGTAGCCTGCGCTGTCGTCGACGTACGCGAGGCGGCGGTCGTCGTGCAGCCAGCACGTCAGCCGCTTGCGTGCGCCGTCGTCGGGGCCGTGTTCGGTGACGGCTTCTTCCCACAGCGGCATCGTGTATGCGCGGCCGCGGCTGACGAGCGCGAGCTGCGTGCCGTCGTGCGCGGGGCTCCACGTCTCGAGCAGCTCGCCGGCGTCGACGAAGCGGCGTGCGGTTTGCGGCGCGGTCGAGGGCATCTGCACGTCGATACGGCGCGTGGTACGGTCGCGCGGATCGCAGAGCACGAGTTCGCCGCCGCAGGCGTAGACGATGCGTGTGCCGTCGGTTGCCGGGAAGCGCGCGTAGTGCTCCTGCTCGTCGGTCAGCCTCTGTACGCCGGTGCCGTCCGCGCGCACCGCGTACAGGTTGCCGATCCCCTCGTGGTCGGAGAGGAAGACGACCTGATCGCCCAGCCACTGTGGCCACACCAGGTTGCCGTCGAGTTCCTTGCAGATGCGGCGGTAGTCGCCGTCACCGCGCGCATCGACCCACAGATGACCGGCGGTGCCGCCGCGGTAGCGCTTCCAGCGCGCCGGATCGATCGCGTTGCGGCCGAGCAGCGTCGCGCCCGTGCCGGCGACCGCGATCGTCATCGCATGACCGATCCCCAGCTCCACCGGCTCACCGCCGGTCACCTCGATGCGGAAAGCCAGCGTTTCGCGCGCGAACGCCGAGCCGCTGTCGGCGGTGAAGTAGATGAAGCGCCCGTCGTCGGACCAGCCGCAGCAATGCAGCACCTCGCTGCCCAGAAACGTCAGCCGGCGCGGCACCCCGCCCTCGGCGTCCATCACGTACAACTCGGGGTGGCCCTCGTCGCGCCCGACGAACGCCAACAGGGTCCCGCTCGGTGCGAGCCGAGGAAGCGAGCACTCGCCCGCCATGGTGGTCAGTCGGCGGGCGATACCCCCCTCGGTGCCGACGATCCACAGATCGTCCTCGCACACGAAAACGATCCGATCGTCTGCAATCGTCGGGGTGCGCACGTAGCCGGTCACCGGAGCGGGGTACGCTATCCGTCGCCTCGGTCACTCTATTTCCGAGCGGGGCTGGAACCGTTTGGCCGCTTGCAAGGGCGGGGTACACGTCACGTCACGATGGAGCAGCGCAGAACGAAAGAGCTTCTAGCAGAAGTACGCCAGCGCGTAGATCGGCGGACGTTCGTCCAAGACGTGACGGAACCGCTGACCGGCCGGATCGATCAACGCAAAGTCGCGGCGAAGTTCAACAACCTCGAGCACGCCGTCGACGAGCTCGCGACCGCTGTCGAACAGGTCATCGACGATGCCCAAGAGGGCGCCGCGTAACGGGCGTGAACCCCGAGGCCCGATGACCGATCTTCTCGAGGCCTTCCGCGCGGGCGAGCCGCGTGCTCTCGCCCGTGCGATCTCACGCTGCGAGTCCGGTCGCGGAGCAGAGCTGATCCAGGCGCTCTACACACAGACGGGGCGCGCGCTCACCATCGGCCTGACCGGGCCGCCGGGTGTCGGCAAATCGACCATCAGCGGCGCGCTCGTCGCGCACGTACGGGCACGCGGCAAGACCGTCGGCGTCATCTCGGTCGACCCCAGCTCGCCGTTCTCGCACGGTGCGCTGCTCGGCGACCGCATTCGCTTGGCCGAGCACTTCGTCGATCCGGGCGTCTTCATTCGCTCGATGGCCTCGCGCGGTCACCTCGGCGGCGTTGCCGGCGCGACGGCCGACGCGGCCTCGCTAATGGATGCGTTCGGTCTGGACATCGTGCTGATCGAAACGGTCGGCGTCGGGCAGTCGGAGATCGAGATCGCCGAAATCGCCGACACGACGATCGTCGCATTGCAGCCCGGCAGCGGCGATTCCGTCCAGGTGCTCAAGGCCGGCGTGCTCGAGATCGCCGACATTTTCGTCGTCAACAAGAGCGACCACCCGATGGCGCTGCAACTTCAGCGCGAGATCCGCTCGATGATGGAGATGCTGAATTTTCCCGGCTGGGTCCCGGAGTTGGTCGCGACCCAAGCACTGAGCGGAACCGGGATCGATACGCTGTGGAACGCGATCCTCGCCCACGACGCGTGGCTGCGTGAGAGCGGCGCGCTGCGCGCGAAGCGCCGCGACGCGTTCGCGCACCGCGTGCGGCAGCTCGTGCTGGGCACACTCGAAGGCCGCGTCGAGGACGCGATCGCCACACTCGACGACAGCCTCGATCCCTATGCGGCCGCGCAGTCGGTCGTCGAGACGTTCGGCGTGCACGAGAACGTGCACGTCACCGGCAACGTCCGCGCCATCGGCGGTGCACGCGCGACGGTGAAGGGTCTGTGAGGGCGGGCCGTTTCGCGCCGGTCGTGGCGCTCGGCCTGCTGGTCGTGGTCCTCATCTCGTTCGTGTTCATCTTCGCGGTGCCGGACCGCGTCGAGCACGCGCTGTTCCTCGCCTTCTTGCGTCGCGGTGCCTCGCACGCCCAGGTCGCGACCCTGGCCGGACGGCTGGGGCATCGGCTCGTCAACGCGACCGACGGGGTCGCGTCGGTCGAATTCGCGCTGGCACGCACGATGTGCTCCGAGCGCGCAGAGCGGGTCCTGATCTTCTTCGACCGCCAGGACCGGGTCGCGCGCTGGAGCAGCTTGGAAGAGCAGATCAGCTGTTCCTGACGCGCCCGTTCGTTAAGAAGATGCACGAAAGGGCGGTCATCCCGTATCTCGGCTCGTACATTTCGTCATCGTGGTTGCGGAGAGCGAAGAACTCCGTCTTCGGGCACTGTGGGCGTATCATGTCCTCGACACGGGACCGGAACCGGGCTATGACGTCGTAGCCGAGTTGGCCGCGGCCCGCTGTGCTACGCCGATCGGCCTGATCGCACTGATCGACGGCGAACGTGCGTGGTTCAAGTCCAACCTCGGGCTGGACGGCATCGGCGAGGTGCCCCGCGCCGGCGCCTTCTGCAATGCCACCATCGCGGGCGACGCGCTGCTCGAAGTCCCCGACGCGAGCGCCGACCCCCGCTTCGCCGACAACCCACTCGTCGCCGGAGAGCGGCGGGTGCGCTTCTATGCCGGCGCCCCGCTGATCGCGCCCGGCGGCGCGCGGATCGGCGCGCTGTGCGTGCTCGATACCGTGCCGCGCACCCTCGACGAGCGGCAGCGCGCAGAGCT
>JBEKAU010000086.1:0-8182 GCA_050015755.1 Vulcanimicrobiaceae bacterium
GCATCGTCGATCCGACCTTCCTCGAGGACGCGCGCGAAGGATTTCGCCTCGCGCCGATGGCGGTGCGCGTCTCGCCGTACATGCTCGCGTCGATCGACTGGACGCGGCCCTACGAAGATCCGATCCGCCGCCAGTTCATTCCGGTCGCCTCGCGCCTGCTGCCCGACCATCCGCAGTTGACGCTCGACTCGCTGCACGAGCAGGAAGACGCACCGGTCCAGGGTCTCACCCACCGCTACGTCGACAAAGCGCTGTTCTTGCCGCTGCAGACGTGCCCGGTCTACTGCCGTTTCTGCACCCGCTCGTACGCCGTCGGCCCCGACACCGAACTGGTCGAGGAGAAGGCCCAGCTGGCGAAGACGCCGGCGCTCTGGCAGCACGCGTTCGACTACATCGCCTCGCGACCGGAGATCGAGGACATCGTGATCTCCGGCGGCGACACGTATCAGATGGCGCCGAAGAATCTCACCTTGATCGGTGAGGCGCTGCTGGCGATCCCGCACGTGCGCCGGATGCGCTTCGCGACCAAAGGCCCGGCGGTGATGCCGATGAAGATCCTCACCGACACGGCGTGGACCGATGCGTTGTGCGGTGTCGTCGATCACGGTCGCGCGCTCGGCAAAGACGTCGTCCTGCACACGCACTTCAACTCACCCAACGAGATCTCGTGGATCACGCAGCAGGCGATGGACCTGCTCTTCCGCCGCGGCGTGACCGTGCGCAACCAGACGGTCCTCATCCGCGGCGTCAACGACGACGTGGCGACGATGACGACGCTGGTCAAGCGTCTCTCATGGCTCAACGTGCACCCCTACTACGTCTACATGCACGACCTGGTCAAAGGCGTCGAGGAGATGCGTACCTCGATCGCGACCGCGATCGCGCTCGAAAAAGCGGTACGCGGTGCGACGGCCGGCTTCAACACGCCGCTCTTCATCTGCGATGCGCCCGGCGGCGGCGGCAAGCGCGACGTCCACAGCTTCGAGTACTACGATCGCGAGAACGGGATCGCGGTCTACCGCGCCCCCAGCGTCAAGCCCGGCCAGTCGTTCCTCTACTTCGATCCGGTCGACACGCTCGGTGCGGACGCGCAAGCGCGCTGGGCCGTTCCCGAGCTGCAAGAGGCGATGATCCGCGACGCGCTCGCACGCGCCGACGGCAAGACCGCCGCGCTGGCGTAAGTGGGTCGCCGCATCGCCCTGCGCGAAAGGCGGGGCGATGCTCATCAACGCGGTCACGTACACCTTTCCCGCCGCACGGGCCGATGAGGCCGAGCGCCTGTTCTCCGAGCTGGCCGTCGCCTCGCGCGCCGAGGCCGGCTGCTCCGGGTATCTCGTCGCGCGCGGCATCGCGGACCCGACGATGTTCGTGCTGTACGAGACCTGGGCCGATCAGGCGGCGCTGGATCTCCACTATCAGACCGAGCACTTCCAACGGTTGGGGGTCAACGGTATCCGGCCGATCGCGGCCAGCCGGGTCGCGATGCTCGGCGCGCCCGTCGCTTCCTAGATGCGGGTCTGCGTCTACTGCGGCGCATCGCCGGGCGACGATCCGCGGTACGCGGCGACGGCGCGCGCGTTCGGCGCCGCGCTGGCGCGCGCCGGCTACGGGGTCGTCTATGGCGGCGGCCGCGTCGGGCTGATGGGCGCGCTCGCCGACGGCGCGCTCGAAGCGGGCGGTGAGGTCATCGGGATCATCCCGCGTTTCCTCGAGGAGCGCGAGGTCGCGCACCGCGGCGTCGATCTGCGTGTCGTCGGTTCGATGCACGAACGCAAAGCGCTGATGGCCGAGTATGCCGACGCGTTCGTCGCACTCCCAGGCGGCTTCGGCACGTTCGAGGAGTTCTTCGAAATCGTTACCTGGGTGCAGCTCGGACTCGCGGACGCGCCGTGTCTGCTCGCCAACGTCGAGGGGTTCTTCGACGCACTCTTGGCGCTGATCGACGGTGCACATGCGAAAGGCTTCGTCACCGAGCGCAATCGCGCCATCGTCGAAGCCTATCCGAGCATCGAGCTGGTCTTAGACCGCCTCGCCGAGCTCGGCGCTCACGACGGCAAGTCTTTCTGATGCGCCCGGTAGCTGCGAGGGTCGAAGTACCACTCCGGTAGCGTCGCCGGAAACGTGATGTCGCGGAACTGATAGTCGACGACACGACCATCGCCGTCGTACGGATCGCCCGCGTCGTCGTCGCCGACGACACCGTGGACATCGGTGACGACGGGCAGACCCTGGACGCTGCCCATCGTGTAGGTGAAGGTGATCGCGTACACGTGCGGCGCCACGCCGCCGTCTTGGACGAACAACTTGTCGGTCGCGATCAGCCGGCGCAGCGCGAGCGTCCTCTTGTCGCACCAGATCTCGCGCAAGCGATTGCGCTCGACGTCGCGGATCGGCTCGACGTTCACGTGCAGCTGATCGCCGACCGTCTCGACCGACGTTACTCGGTAGTCGAGCTCGATCAGCGTGCGGATGCCGCCGATCAGCGGCGGCGCGCTGACGCTGGGCTCGGGCGTGTACGCCTCGGAGGCCGGATGATGGACGAGCGGCGCAGGCTCGAAGACGTCGGCGGTCGGCGGCCCGGGATCGCGCTCTTCGTTGAACGCCGGGCGGTCGAACGTCGGGTCGCCGCGCGCACCGTCGCGCAAGACGGACCGCGAGAGCGCGGCACGATCGCTGTTGCGCACCCAGAAGTGCTTCGTGTACGAGTGGACCAGATCGGGGAGGCCGTTGATCGCGAGCTGCTTGCGGATCAGGGTGTACGTCTCGTACGGCGGCGGCGGGCGGTGGGAGCGAAATTGCGCGCGGATCATCCCGAGCAGCCGCGAGGGGGCCGGGGAGGGAGTCGGCGCGGGCGCCGGCGTCGCGAGCGCGACCACGAGCGTGATCAAGGCGAGCATTCCAGCGAACATCATCAGGCGGTCAGCGCGGTTCGTTCGCGCACGCCGAGCAGGACCCAGCTCAGGTTCGCCAACGTCAGGGTGCCGAAGGTCACGAAGACGGTCGCGAACCCGAATCGGGCCGCGAGCGCACCGCCCAGCAATGGTCCGATGAACATCCCCATGAACGTCGCGCTGGCGACGACCCCGTACACCTGGCCGCGCCGCTCGACCGGGAACATCGTGCCGATCCACGCGTTCGCGGTCGGCAACACGCCGCCCAGAAAGATGCCGACGCCGAACCGCAGCGCCAAGAACGCCCAGATCGAGTGGACCAGCGCCTGCGGGATCGTGAATACGGCAACACCCAGGAGCGAGATCGTCAGCACCCGCCGGTATCCGATCACGTCGCTTCGCTTGCCCAGAAACGGCGAGCCGATCAGGTCGGCCAGCCCGGTGACGGCGAACGCCGCGCCGGCCGCGGTCGCCAGCCACGGCGCGTTGCCTACCAGATCGCGCACGAACAGCGGCACGATCGGCTGCACGCCGAACGCCGAGACCTGCGCCAGCATCACGACGGCGAACATCGGCGCGAGCTGCGGGTGGCGGAGCAGCTCGCCGAACTGGCGCCAGATCGGCCCCCGGACCCCACCCCCGGCGTCCGGACGGGTGAACCGCTCCCGTACCGCCAGCGTGCACAGTAAGCTCGCGCAGAACGCGACCCCCGACGTCCAGAAGAACACCGCGCGGTAGTCGTGCAGCCAGTCGGCGAGCACACCGCCGGCGATCGGGCCGAGCAGCCCGCCGACGAGCTGTCCGGTCGCCATCCAGCCCAGCGAGAACCCGAGCATCCCTTCGGGCACCTGGGTGCCGACCAGCGCCGTCGCCGCGGCCGAGAAGCCGCTGAAGACGCCCATGCTGGCGCGGGCCAAGAACAAGACGAGGACGTTGGGCGCCAGGCCCATCACCGCCGTGAACAAGCAGACCGCCGCCGAAGAGCGGACGACCATCGCCTTCCGGCCGACCCGGTCGGCCAGGCTGCCCCAGATCGGCGAAAAGATCGCGGCCAGGAGGAAGCTGACCGATGCGATCGCGCCCGACCACAGGTCGACCGCCGCCATCGGGTGGACGCCGAGTTGGATGACGAACAGCGGCAAGAAGGGTGCGGAGATCGAGAAGGCCAGCGACATGACTGCCTGGACGCTCACCATCATCCAGAGCGTGCGGCGCCAGGCGCCGTCCGGGACGTTCACGCCCGCGCGCGCGGCGCAGGTCCCAAATGCATGCCGCCGTCGAGCCGGATCACCTCGCCGGTGATCCCGGGCGCCTCGCGCACGAGCCAGCAGATCGCGCCGGCGACGTCGTCGGGGGTCAGGACGCGGCCCAGCGGCGCCGCCGCTTCCCAGCCGGCGACCCGCTTCGCCGCCGCCTCGACCCCCAGACCGGCGGCGGTCCAGCGCGTATCGACCAAGCCGGGCGCAATCGCGTTGACCCGCACGTGCGGCGCGAGGACGCGCGCCAGCGAGAGCGTCAGCGTGTTGAGGGCGCCCTTTGAGGCGGCATAGGCGATCGAGGACCCGTCCCCGGTCAATCCGGCCATCGACGAGACGTTGACGATCGCGCCGCCGCTCGAGCGCAGCGCCGGAGCGGCGGCGCGCGCCAGTTGGTACGGGCCGATCACGTTGACGGCGTACAGACGTTCGAAGGTCGCCGCGTCGAGCGCCTCGAGGTCGGCGTGTGGAGCGAAGACGGTCGTCGCGGCGTTGTTGACCAGGCCGTCGAGGCGCCCCCAGCGGTCCAGGGCGGCAGCGACGATCGCCCGGGCGGCACCGTCGTCCGCGACGTCGCCCCGGACGACCTCGGCCTGGCCGCCGGCAGCGACGCAGGCCGCCGCGACCTCGTGGGCCGCCGCCTCGCTGCGCGAGTAGTTGATCACGACGCCGGCACCGTACGCGGCCAACCGGCGCGCACACGCGGCCCCGATCCCGGCCGCGGACCCCGTCACGACGTAGACCGCACTCACCTCGCCCACTCGACCTCCTCCGAACGAACAGCTTATGACCGACGCATCACAGAAAGGCGGAACAAAATGTCCGCGGTCGCCGTTCCGTAGTCGCGAAGGAATCTTGCGGGCCGTCCCGCAAGCGTTCTTCGCCGCGTCGCCCCTTGATAGGACGGCGTGTCCCCTCTAGCCGTTCTCAAGAGGAGGGCGTTCCCATTCAGAAATTAGCCCCCATACTGCGGCGCCTATTGGCGCGCCGCACCAGCTCCGTGCCGCCGGTTCTCTGCGCGGTGGTCGCTCTCGTGGTCGGTGCCGTTGCTCCGGTGCAGGCTCAGACCGCTCCCGCGACCGCCTCCGCCCCGACCACCGGCACGACCGCGACCACCCCGGCCACGACGCCGGTTGTCACGACTCCGGCCGTCGTCGATACGACCCCCGCCGTCACCGCGCAGAACGCGCCGGCGTCCGGGAACTCCGGCGCGCCGCACACGGGATTCAACGTCTCGCATTACCCCATCATCGACATCATCCCGATCTACACGGCTGAATCGCTTCAGTACAGCCAGCCGGGTCGCTCGTGGGACTACCTCGACATCGGCGGCACCGTCAAGATCCCGATCTCGACGCGTCTCTCCGTCGCCTTCGACCGTCTGGTCGGCGGCACGCTGAATACCGCTCCGGAGCGTACGCTCAGCCCGACGACCGGCGCCCCGACGTTCAACGCGGAATCGCGCGACGTCGTGCTCGTCTATCGCGCCGACTGGCAGTTCAGCCCGAACTGGTTGCTCGAGGGCGGCTTCCAATTCCGCCATCGCGCGTACGCCGGCTGCGAGCCGACGGCCGCGAATGCGCCGGATTGCTCGCTCTCCGCCACCAGCGTGAGCTCGAACTCGGGCATCAGCTCGGTGCCGTTTCCGTACACCAACAGCTCGACGGAAGCCCACTGGGGTTACCTCGGCCTGACCTACACGACGCCGCCGATCCAGGCGCTCAAGAACGTGCAGTTCGCGTTCAACTTCACCGGCGACGATCAGCGCATGGACCCGAACGTCGCGGTGCTCTGCACCTCGGCGACGACGCAGCTCCCGTATCCGGGTTCGGCTGCGCACCCCTGCACCGGTCACGTCCACCAGATCATCCTCGTCCCCGAAGACGATCTGCAGACGAACGGCACGCCGTACCTCAACCAGCAGAGCTACTTGGAAAGCACGCAGTACGTCGCAGCGATCGTCCCCTTCACGCACGGCATCACCGGCGTCGTGAACTACACCTGGGGCGCGCTGAACTTCTACGAGAACCAAGAGTTCCCGTGGCGCTGGTCGAGCGCGATGACGTACACGCTCACCGACAAGTTCAACCCCTTCGTCGCGTTCACGCTGCGTTGGAAGAACTTGCACGAAGATCCGCAGAACATCCCGTACGCCTGCGGACCGGTCCCGGGATGCACCAACACGGTGCACGTCGGCGACTTCGATGCGTACTTCACCTTCCACGTCGATACCGGAGCCTGGTTCCACTAGGCCCCGCTCACGCGGACATGAAGAGAGGCGGTTCGTACGAACCGCCTCTTTTTTTTGCCCGCGCTTATCTTGCTACAACGAAGGAAACGTGCGCCTCCCTCCGCGAAGCGAAAATGCGCGCACGCCGTCTCCAACTAGGGACTGCGGGTGTTTAAGACATCCTTAAGAGGAGGCTTCCCCATTTCCTACTTAGCCGATATGGCTCGGCGCAATTCTGTGCGCCGAGCCAATACCGTGCTGACAGTCGCGTGTGCGGTGGTTGCTCTCATGGTCGGTGCCGTTGCTCAGGTGCAGGCACAGACCGTTCCGGCTACCACCACCGCCCCGACGACGAGCGGCACCACGACGCCGACAGTCGCGCAACAGCCCGCTCCGACGAGCGGTAACTCGGGCGCGCCGCATACCGGGTTCAATGTCTCGCACTACCCGGTGATCGACATCGTCCCGATCTACACCGACGAGCAGCTGCAAAACAGCCGCCCCGGCTTCACGTTCCAACATCTCGACGTCGGCGGCACGGTCAAGATCCCGATCTCGACCAAACTGTCGGTCTCGTTCGACCGCAACGTCGGCGGCACCGTGGACACGGCGCCGGAGCGGATCCTCAGCCCGACGACCGGTGCGCCAACGTACGAAAATTACACGCGTGACGTCGTCCTGGTCGAACGCGCCGATTGGCAGTTCGATCCCCACTGGCTGCTCGAGGGCGGCTTCCAGTTCCGTCATCGCGCCTATGCCGGTTGCGAAGGCGCCGCCAACGACGGTACGGCCACCAACGGTTGCCCGCTCAAGAACGCGTACACCTCGGAGAACAGCGGCATCAGTTCCTCGCCGTTCCCGTACACGGACAGCTCGACCGAAGCCCACTGGGGCTACCTCGGCCTGACGTACACCACGCCGAGAATCCCCGAGCTGTTCAACATCCAGTTCGCGTTCAACTTTACCGGCGACGATCAGAAATCCGACCAAAACGTCGCGGTGCTCTGCTCCGCGGCGACGACGTACCCCGGCTGCGCCAGCCATGTCCACCAGATCATCTACATCCCCGAAGGCGCGATCAACACGAACAGCGTCGGCCGGCTCTGCACGCTGAACGCGGCGGGCGTGAACTCCTACTCGAACTGCCCGAGCTCGTATCTCGAGAGCACGCAGTACGTCGCGGCGATCATCCCCTTCACGCACGGCATCACCGGCGTCGTGAACTACTCGTGGGGCGCGCTCAACTTCTACGAGAACCAAGAGTTCCCGTGGCGTTGGACCTCGGCCATGACGTACTCGGTCACCGATAAGTTCAACCCCTTCGTTGCGTTCACGCTGCGTTGGAAGAACAACCATGAGGTGATGGAAGACATCCCCTACCCGTCTCCGAACGTCAACCACGTCGGTTCGTTCGATGCATACTTCACGTTCCACGTCGACACCGGAGCGTGGTTCCACTAGAACACCGACCGCGTCGGTTTCTGCGAGGCGGTCCGCATGGACCGCCTCGTTTTTTCATGTCTGCCGTGCTGTGCGCGTGCGCGTTGTTCGCGCCGTGCGGCGTCCGCGCTGCGAGCACGCCATGGCTGTTCGTCAGCGACCTCCACCTCGATCCGCGCGCGACGAGTACCGTCCCCGCGTCGTTCGGCAAGGACACCAACGCGGCACTCTTCCGCTCGGCGCTCGCCGCGATGCGGCGTGCCGATCCGGATCCGCCGGTCGTCGTGATCGGCGGCGACTTCCTCGCCCACGACATCCGCCCGGAAGACGCGAGCGCGACCGAAATCGCCGTCGCGCAGGCGTTC
>JBEKAU010000087.1:0-8390 GCA_050015755.1 Vulcanimicrobiaceae bacterium
TCGCGATTGAACCCGCCCATCATGAAATGAACGTTGTCGTCGTCGCTGTCGGGTGCGCTGATCCGCACGCCGTCAGGGGTACGGTTCAGCTTGACGAGCGGCGCCGTGTTGCGGCTGCCCCAGCCCCACCGATGCACTGCTTCCGAGACGCGCACCGAGAGGCTCGGCACGGCTCGGATGGCGACGTCGGCGTCGTGGACGTCGATCGTGACGACCGGCGCGGGGCCGGTCGGAAGCGACTGGTCGGTTTGGGAGACCGAATGGCCGCCCCAGCCGGTCCCGGCCACCATCGGGCCGGCGGGCACCCCGGCCCCGAGGGCCCGGGCAGCCATGCCGACGATGGCGAGCTCGACGACGACCAAGGCGCCGATGAGGGTCGAGCGGGAAATCATGTCCCATGTACGACCCGAGCCCCGGTGAGTGCGACGGAGGCGCCGGTCGATGACCAGGCGCTCATCGTCGCTGCCCTGGCCGGCCACGGCGATGCGTTCGGCGAGCTGGTGAGACGCTACCAGCGCGCCGTGTACCACTTGGCGGCACGGACGCTGCACGATTCGGCAGAAGCCGAGGACGCGACCCAGGAAGCCTTCTTCAAGGCCTACCGAGCGCTCCACAGCTTTCGGCCGGGTGCCAAATTCTCGACCTGGATCTTCACGATCTGTTACCGGCTCTGCTGCGACCGGATCGCGAAGCGCAAACGGATCTCCGGCGACGAGCTGCCCGACCGGGCAGACCCCGGCGCCGGCCCCGAGCTCCTGGCAGAGCGCAACGACGAGGCTGTCCGCCTGCGGGCAGCAATCGACGCCCTGCCCGAGAAGTACCGTACGGTCATTACCCTCTACCACTTGCAAGGGAAGCAGTACGAGGAGATTGCAACCGTATTAAACCTTCCGCTGGGAACAGTGAAGACGCACCTGTTCCGGGCGAAAGAACAACTCCGGAAGGCCCTAAGCACATGATGGATGACGACGCCCTCGACCGCGCCCTCGCGGCGCTCCCCCTCGACGAACCCCCGGCCGGTCTGCACCAGCGGATCATGGCCCGGACGGTGTACGCCCCGCGAACCGTGTTTCGTACCTGGGAGATCTGGGCCATCGCCCTGCTGGCCGGCCTCGCGTCGTGGCTGTGCTGGCTCGTCGCCAGCGCGCCGCACGCCGCCGACCGGATCGCCTCGGCGAGCACGCACCTGATGATCAGCTCGGGCCTGACCTCGATGAACACCGTGCTGTGGCTGGCCGCCGGCGTCTCGGCGGCCTGGTGGCTGGTGCAACTGACGTTGCCGGCGCGCCGTCCGCGCCCGGTCGAGGTGCAGTGAGCGCAGCACAACCCGCCGTGACCGACGAGGCGCGCACCTACAAGATCCTCCTCGTCGAAGACGACGCGCAGATTCTGCGCGTGCTCAAGCTCGAGCTCGAGCACGAAGGCTACGAGGTCGACACCGCGACCGATGGCCTCTCGGGGCTGGAGAAGGCGCTCAAGGAGCCCGACCTGGTCGTGCTCGACCTGATGCTCCCCAAGCTCGACGGGCTCGAGGTCGCCACCCGCTTGCGCGCCAAGTCGCGCGTCCCGATCATCATGCTCACCGCCAAGGACCGCATCCCCGACCGGGTCGCGGGCTTGGACCACGGCGCCGACGACTACGTCGTCAAGCCGTTCTCGATCGAAGAGCTGCTGGCGCGCATTCGCGCCCGCTTGCGCGACAAAGCGCCGCACGAGAACCTGCTCAGCGCGCGCGACCTGGTGATGGACCGCGATCGCCACGAAGTCGTGCGCGGCGGTCAGCCGATCCACCTCACCGCCAAAGAGTACGCGCTGCTCGAGTACCTGCTGTTGCACCGCAACAAGGTCCATACGCGCGACGAGCTCTTCAACGGCGTGTGGGGCAGCGATTTCCTGGGTGACTCCAACCTGATCGACGTCTACATCCGCTATCTGCGCGGCAAGATCGACGACCCGTTCGCGGACAAACTGATCCAGACGGTGCGCGGCGTCGGCTACGCGCTGAAAGACTCCTGAACAGCCTCCGCACGCGCATCGCGGCGCTCTTCGCCGCGCTGATCGTCATCGTCATCGCGATCGGCGCGATCACGATCGATGTCGCACTGCGCCAGGTCTTGATCGACCAAGCCAAGTCGCAGTTGAGCGAGACCGCCGATGAGATCGAGCAGACCGCGCGCGAAGAGGCCAGCTACGGTTTCGTCGACGAGGGCCCGATCGCGCTGTACCTCTCGAACCGGGTCGCGCTCGACCGCTGGGCGTCCTCGAGTCAGTTCATCCAGATCGACACGCCCGACGGCCAAACGCTCGGGAAGAGCTCGGACCTGGGCGGCATCACGCTACCGGCGTTCGGCCCGAGCGATGACCATGCGTTCGTCGAGGTCCGGCTGGCCGGCAACCGTCCGGGCACGATGCTGGTCCTCGATCGCGTCATCACCGACGCCGAAAATCGCGCGATCGTCCACGCGGAGATCGGACAGCGGCTCGACATCGTCGACCAGCTGACCGCACGCGTGCGCACGGTGCTGTTCGCGACCGCGTGGGATGCGAGCATCATCGTCGCGCTGGTCGCGTACTTCGTTGCCGCCGCCGCGATCGTTCCGATCGAACGGCTGACCTCCGAGGTCGCGGTCATCGGTTCGGAGCGGCTCGACCGCCGGCTGCGCTGGCGGCGACGCGACGAAGTCGGCCGGCTCGCGGCGGCGTTCGACGCGATGCTCGACCGTCTGCAAGCGGCGTTCGCCCGCGAGCGGCAGTTCATCAGCGACGCCTCCCACGAGCTGCGCACGCCGCTGACCGTCATCAACGCCAACGCGCAGATGCTCCAGCGCTGGGGCGGCAGCGACCCCGAGGTGCTGGACGGCTCGCTGCAAGCGATCGTCGAGGAGAGCGGACGGCTCGCCGCGATGGTGTCGGGGATGCTGACGCTGGCCAAGGCCGAGTCCGGTGACGCGATCCCCAAGGAGCCGGTCGTGCTCGAGCGGGTGGCCGAGGATCTGGTCAACCACGCCCGCGAGCGGGCCGCGGCCAAGGGGCTGACCCTCACGCTCGACACCGAGCCGGGCGCCGGCACGATCGTCATCGGCGACCCGGGGCTGTTGCGTCAGCTGATCGGCAACCTGGTCGACAACGCGATCAAGTTCACCGACGCGGGCGCGGTGACGCTCCGGATTCGGTACGAAGGCGGCCTCGCAATCGTCGAGGTCAGCGACAGCGGCCCCGGCATCAACCAAGTGCTCGCCGACCGGCTGTTCGACCGCTTCTTCCGCGGCGACCCGGCCCGCGCGCGAAGCGTCGAAGGGACGGGGCTGGGCCTGGCGATCGTCCGCTCGATCGCACGCGTCCACGGCGGCATCGTCACGGCCGCCAACCGCGCTGAGGGAGGGTCGCTCTTCCGGGTAAGCCTGCCGGCCGAGCCGGAATCCCTCATTACCGGTTCATGACGCCCCCGTGGTGTGACCGGTACCATAGTTCGGTGGATGTCCTCCGGACCCGAGCCGCGCGGTGGATTGCCGCGGGGCTCGGGGCGCTGCTCGTCGGCCTGGCGTGCGCCGCCCCCGGGGCGGCGGGGTCGTCCGCCTATGTCCTGACCGACCAGCCGGTCATCGTGATCCAGCTGACGGGGACCGCCAACGTCCTGACCGTCCGGTCCTGGGATCGCCCCTTCTTGCAGGTCGACGACCTCGAGGGAAACGCGACCGTCAGTCGCGGCGCCTCGAATTGGGGCGGCGCCGCTCACCCGCTGACCCTGCGGCTCGGCCCGTTCCCCTATTTCGAGCGCCAGGGCGGCCAGGTCGTCGGGAACGGCCTCTTGCCGCCGGAAGACTTTCCGCTCTCCACCTTCCGCCCGGGCCTCCACGATGCGGTCCGCATCGTCGCCCCCAGCGGCGCACACCTCAACGTGGTCGTCCCCGCCGGAACCGGGATCCTCGAAGTGAGCGTTCGGGGCGGTCGCACCGAGATCGAGGGCTACCACGGATCCAACCTCTTCGTGCTGCAGCAGCAAGGGCAAGTTCACGTCCGCAGCTCGTCGACGACGGCATACCTGCAGCAGCAGAGCGGCACCATCGATCTGACCAACGACGCGTTCGCGCGGGTCCGCGTGCGCGACAATGCCGCCCGGCTCTTGTTCGACCATTGCCGGACGACGCAGATCGAAGCGACGACGGTCAGCGGTTCCATCGTCTACGACGACGGCAGCTTCGAGCCGGGCCTCGCGCGCTTCGAGTCGCAGCACGGTTCGATCGCGCTGGGTGTCGATGAAAACGCGCAAGTCGTCGCCCACACGCAGGGCGGCAAGGTCTACGCCCAGTTCGACGGGCCGACGCCGATGCAACAGCATAGCGACGGCGATGCGACGGTGACGATCGGCGGCGGCGGAACGCTGGTGAGCGCGATCACCGGCAACGGCAACGTCTACCTCTACGACGGGGCGTTCGGCGACCACCGCAACCTGGGCCCGGAGTGGCGGCCCGTCAACCAGTTCTTCAACCGGCTCGCGCCGCAGCAGCCGCCGGAGTTCTTCGGGGGCGCGCGGCCACCGCGCATGCCGCCGCCGATGCGCACCCGCCGCCACGCGAGCGCGCCCCATCACTTTACAGTAAGAACTTTCGCACGAGCGCGACGTCGAGCTTGAAGGTGTGCTGCGGCAACACCGCCTCGACGTGGTAGCCGCACGCGACGAAGAACTTCTGCGCGTCGCGGTCGTGGAAGACCGCGGCCGTCATCTTGTGGCAGTTGTAGTAGTTGGAAAGCTCTTCGGCGCGCGCGGTCAGCAGACGACCGATCCCGCGCCGGCGCTGCGCCGGGACGACGTAGAGCGCCGCGACCGTGCCGAGCGAGGCGGCGACGTGCAGCCGCAGCGCGCCGACGACCGTCTCCCCGTCACGCGCGAGCACGTCGTGCGTCTGCTCGTGCCACACGACGCGAAAGTTCCACAGCTCGCTGCGCCAGTCGCGGTCGTGCGTCGTCCAGAACGGCGCCGCATCGCCCGGCCGCGCGTTCTCGATCTCAAGCGACATCGTACGTCCAGCCGTCGTACGCGGCGAACGTCTTGACGCCGGTCGCGTCCTCGATCTCGTAGGCGAGCCGGCGCGGATCGCGCTCGAGCATCCGCGTGCCGAAGTGGGACATGATCGCCGCGCCGGGCTTGATGCCCTCGATCAGCGTGCGCGCATCGTCGTAGGTCAGGTGATCGACGTCCATCGAGTCGCGGTAGCGCAGCACGTTCATGATCAGCACGGCCGGTGCGTGCGCGCGGTAGTCGGCGATGATCTCCTCGAAGTAGCGCGTGCACGGCAGGTACGAGACGGTGCCGGCCGAGGTACGGAAGTGCAGCCCATACGCTTCGACCGGATGCTGCAGGCGCAGCGATGCGCGCAGCTCGACGGCGCCGACCGCGAACGGACCGCCGTGCTCGTCGACGATCCACTCGCGCGGCACGAATTTCCGTGCGTAGGGGAAGACGACCGGCTGCTGCGCGCCGTCGAGCGCGTCGAGCGGAGCGCAGATGGCGCCGCGCGGTCGCCAACCGCCTTGGCACATCGCCTCGATCATCGCGTTGACGTCGCCGCTGTGGTCGAGGTGCTTGTGCGAGAGCACGATGGCGTCGAGCGTCGCCGGATCGCACGGCGGGACCAGGTTGAGCGCGCGGACCAGCGCACCGGGGCCGGGATCGACGTGGACGTTCGTCCCATCGGCATGCAGCCAGAATCCGCCCGAGGAGCGGATCTGTTTGGCGACCACCCAGCGGGCGCCGCCGGTGCCCAGGAAGCGCAGCGAGACCACGACCCGCCGTTCGGGCGCCGGCCCTCGCAACCTTGCTCGTGCGCAAGCGGTCAAGGCCCGTATTGTGATCGAGCTGGCAGGTCTGTCGAAGACCTACCGCGGTCCGCGCGGCGGTATCGAGGCGCTGCAGGACGTCAACCTCACCGTCGAGAGCGGTGAGGTGTTCGGCGTCATCGGCCGCAGCGGCGCGGGCAAGTCGACGCTGTTGCGCTGCATCAACCTGCTCGAACGGCCGACCGCCGGGCGCGTCGTGCTCGACGGCGTCGACCTCACCACCGTCAGCGATGCGCGGTTGCGCGAGGTGCGCCGCGGGATCGGCATGATCTTCCAGCACTTCGCGCTGCTCTCGTCGCGCACGGTGCGCGACAACGTCGCTCTCCCGCTCGAGCTGGCCGGGATGAACCGCTTCGAGATCGCCGCAGCCGTCGACCCGGTGCTCGCGTTCGTCGGCCTGGCGGCTATGCGCGACCGCTATCCCGCGCAGCTCTCCGGCGGTCAAGCGCAGCGGGTCGGGATCGCGCGCGCGCTGGCGGTGCGGCCGTCGGTCCTGCTGTGCGACGAGGCGACCTCGGCACTCGATCCGGAGACGACGCAGTCGATCCTCGCCCTGCTCGCCGAGGCCAATCGCACCTTCGGCGTCACCATCGTCCTGATCACGCACGAGATGAGCGTCATCAAGAGCATCTGCACCCGCCTGGCCGTCCTCGACGCCGGCCGCATCATCGAAACGGGGGCCGTGCGCGAGGTCTTCCTCGCCCCACAAAGCCCGGTGACGCGTGCGCTGATCGGCGAGCCGAGCACGGCCCAGCTCGACGCGATGCTCGGCGCACGGGTGGTCGCGCAGCCGCACGATCCCGACGCCGACGTCGTCTGGCGACTCGGCTTCTCCGACGAATCGGCGCACGAATCGATCGTCACCACGCTGATCCGCCGTTTTCCGATCGAGCTGAACATCGTGGGCGGCGCGATCGAGCGGATCGGCGGCGAACCGGTCGGGACGCTGGTCGTTCAGCTGACCGCGCCGGGCGCGGTGCGCGCGCAGGCGCACGACTACCTCGCTTCGGTCGGCGTGCGCGTCGACGTGTTGGGCTATGTGGAACGAACTCTCGACCCTGCTTCCTGAAGCGATCTGGGAGACGGCGCAGATGGTCGCCATCTCCGGCCTGGTCGCGTTCGTGCTCGGCATTCCGCTCGGGGTCGTGTTGTACGCGACCGACCGCGGCGGCATCACCCGCAACCTGATCGTCAACCGCATCGTCGGTGTGATCGTCAACGCGATCCGCTCGGTGCCGTTCATCATCCTGATGGTCGCGATCATCCCGTTCACGCGCCTGGTCGTCCACACGTCGATCGGCACCACCGCGGCGATGGTCCCCCTCTCGCTCGCGGCGATCCCGTTCTTCGCCCGCCTGGTCGAAGGGGCGATCCGCGAGGTGCCACGCACGCTGATCGAAGCGGCGCGCGCGATGGGCGCGACGCCGCTGCAGATCGTCACCAAGGTACTCTTGCCGGAAGCGCGGCCGGGAATCACGATCGGCTTCACCGTCACCGTCATCTCGTTGATCGGCTACTCGGCAATCGCCGGCGTCATCGGCGCCGGCGGCCTGGGCGCGCTCGGCGAGCAGTACGGCTACGAGCGTTTCGACACGCCGGTGATGGTGGCGGTCGTGATCGTGCTCATCGTCATCGTGCAACTCATCCAGCTGGTCGGCGATCGCATCGCACGCCGCCTCACCCACCGATAGGAGAACCGCCCGTGTCCCCGCTCGTCCGTCTTCGCGCGCTGGCCGCGCTCGCCGCCTTCACCCTCGCCCCAACGATGATCGGGGCGGCGACGCCGCCGGTCATCCGTGTCGGCGTCACACCGGGGCCGCACGCGGAGATCTTCGATCAGATTGCGCAGCTCGGCGCCAAGCACGGCCTGACCATCAAGGTGGTCGAGATCAACGACTACGCGGTCCCGAATGCCGCGCTCGACGCCGGCGACCTCGAGGCGAACTCGTTCCAGAACCAGCCGTACCTGGACGATCAGGTGAAAGCCCGCGGCTACAAACTCGCCGTGGTCGGCAAGACGATTCTCTTGCCGATGGGGATCTACTCGAAGAAGGTCAAGAAGCTCGCCGACCTGCGCGACGGCGCGACGATCGGCGTCCCCAACGATCCGACCAACGAAGCGCGCGCGCTCAAACTGTTGGCGAGCGCGAAGCTGATCACGCTGGGCTCGCAGAGCTTCACCGCCGGCATCACCGACATCAGCGCCAACCCGCACCACCTGCAGATCCGCGAGCTGAACGCCGCGCAGCTGCCGCGCTCACTCGACGACGTCGACGCCGCCTGCATCAACGGCAACTACGCCGGCGCGGCGGGCCTGTCGGTCGCGCGCGACGCGCTGGTGGCGGAAGGCGGCGGCGTCGGTGAAGCACTGCGTTCTCCGTACAGCAACGTGCTGGTCGTGCGCGCCGCCGACAAGGATCAGCCCTGGGCCAAAGAGCTGCTCGCGCTCTACCACTCGACCACGATTCGCGGCTTCATCCTGCGCCACTTCGGGGGGACGATCTTCCCGGCGTTCTGACCTCGCCGAGATGAAAGCGACCTGAAACTTCGGG
>JBEKAU010000088.1:0-8124 GCA_050015755.1 Vulcanimicrobiaceae bacterium
CTGAAAATCGCCCGCGACGTGAAGCTGCCCACGCCCGCGATGCTGCAGCGCCTCCAAGTCAACCCGCGCCGCCGCCAAAGCGTCTAAGCCCCGACCAGCTCAGCTGATCAGCTGGGCTGGCAGCCGAGCGTCTCGCCGTCGACAATCTCTCCCTGGCAATGGTACACAGAAAGAATCTTCTTCTGGTATACCAATGGCCGGAAGGAGACATTTGCGCCCGACTCCGCGCGAAAGGTCCCTCGACGATGAACGGACGCTCTCTCTTTCTGCCCGCGTGCTTCCTCGCAGCCGGCATGGCGCTCGCAGGGTGCGGCACCGGCGGCGGCACGACCCCACCTCCCGGCTCTCAGGCACCCCCTCGCCCCACGATCGACGGCAGCGGCCTCGCGCTGCTGACGACCGCCGTGGTCCCGGGCCTGACGGTCGGCGGCAGCTTCTCCTACGACATCGGCGCCGTCGACACGACCGCCAATCACTACTATCTCTCCGACCGCACGAACAAAGCGCTCGATGTCATGAACTTGCAGACGTACGTCGTCACGCAGGCGAAGGTCGGCTACGCCGGCGCGAGTCCGGCCGGCAACTCGTACTCCGGCCCCGACGGCGACACGCCGCTGCCCAACACGGGGCTGGTCTATACCGGCGACGTCAACAGCGTGAAGATCGTCAACTCGGCCAACCTCACGCTGGTCAAGGACATCGTCACCAGCAACACGGGAATCCGCACCGACGAAGGCTGCTACGATCCCGACGACGGCATCATGGAGTTCAACAACGGCGAGACGACGCCGCCGGTTGCCAACTTCATCTCGACCGCCTCGCAGTCGATCGTCAGCACTTTCACGTTCAGCGGCGCGCAATTCGGCGCCGGTGAAGTGGGTCTGGACGCCTGCGTGTACGACCACAATACGAAGAGCTTTTATATCAACAACGACGGGACGACGACGAACCCGTTCGGCGAGCTCGACGTGATCACGGCCGCGAGTGTCGTCGCCGGCACGCCGGTCGTCAGCGCGCAATACGACGAAGGCACCGGGACCCAAGGCGGGGCGACGAACGATTGTAACCCGTCCGGCATCACGGTCAACCCGAACAACGACGCGCTGGTCATCGCGTGCGACACCAATCCCGGTAACCCGCAGTACACGCTCATCATGAGTGCGACAACGGGAGCCGTGCTCGCCGAGGTGACGCAGGTCGGCGGTTCCGACGAAGTCGCGTACGATCCGAAGCTCAACCGCTTCTACGTCGCGGCACGCGACATGACGGCCAGCGGCATCTCACAGACCGGCAACGCGACTCCGACGTTCACACCGGTACTCGGCATCATCAACGCCTCCACGTTCGCCTGGATCGCGAACGTTCCGACCGGCAAGGGCTCGCACTCGGTCGCGGTCGACCCCAGCAATGGATTCGTGTACGTCCCCGTGCCGCCGACCTCGTCATCGACCGGCGGCATCGAGGTCTTCGAACCCAAGAGCTAGGGCCGGAGCACCTGCACGAAGTCGCCGCCGCCGTTGCGATCCGACCAGACGGCGAAGACATCGTGCGTACGGGGGTCGACGGCGTCCGTATGGACGCCGGCGGCCACCGGCGTGGTGTCGATGACGCGCGGGGCGGCGCTGGGCTGGAGCGCGATGCGCGTGACGCCGCCGTCCCCGGCGCACGCCAGCATGTGCTGGGTCGGATCCAGGTCGCACTGGTCGAAGCGCGGCGTCGCGACCTGACCGAGCAGCGTCCCGTCAGGGCGATACGCGGCCATCACCCCGTTGGCGCCACCGACAGCGATCTCGTTGAGCCCGGCGTCGTACTGCAGCGGGTGCGTCGATTTCAGCACGACCGTCGGGAACGTCCGTGACACGGTCAGCGTCACCGGGTCGATGACGGCGACCTCGGCGAGGTCCGAGATGTTCTGGTACACCTCGTGGGTGCGCGGGTCGACGGCCAGGTACTCCGGCTTGTGTCCCGGCAGCGTGATCGTCTTGGTGAGCGTGAAGCTCGCCGCGTCGACGACGAACAGGCGCGTGCCGTCGTCTTCGTCGGCGTAGATGCGCCGCGTTGTGGGGTCGTAGGCGATCGCGTCGACCGCGCCGGGCACGGCGACCGTGCGGAGTACCTTGAGCGCGACGGGATCGACTTCGGCGACCGTATCGTCGTCACCGTCGCCGGTGAAGACGTGCCCGGTCGCGGGATCGACGGCGACGCCGTGCATCGGACCCGTCCGCACCTGGCCGACGACCTTGCCGGTGTCGGCGTCGACGACCAGCAGCGCGCGCGAACCGGTGTGCGCCGCATAGACGCGCCGCCGTTGCGTATCGACCGTGACGTAATCGAACCCGCTGAAGACGGGCACGGCTTGGGGCGGCGCGGGTGTCAGCACGGGCGAGTCTCCGTAGCAGCTGCGAGCGAATTGACAATACCGAACGAACCGCTGTCACAGTCGCGATCGGCGCAAACGAATCTAGTGTTCGCCCTTGAGATGAACCTCAAATGAATGCGATTTTTTCGGACGATACAAGCTTTTCTTAAGCTGTTCATGAACGCACGATAACATGCGAACCTTAGCGGTGTTTGCGTATGAGAGTGTTCGCTCGTTCACTCGCGGCGCTGGTCTGCGCTGCGGTGCTTCTCCTTTCGGCAGCACCGTCCGCGGCGCAAAGCGGCGCCTTAACGCTGACCGGACTCGTGGTCGACCAACGCAATGCGCTACCGGTCCCGGGTGCGACCGTCACGCTCCAACAGAACGGCACCGTCGCCGCATCCGCAACCACGGATGCGAACGGCCGTTACACCTTCAGCGCGGCGCTCGCCGGCGTGTACGCAGTCATCGTGCGCGCTCGCGGTTACGCCGTGTCCGAGACCGATGACCTCGCGTTGGTCGCCGGCACGACGACGACGCTGAACGCCGCCCTCGTCGCGTCGGCCACCGATGCACGCACCGGGCTCGCGGTCATCGGCAGTACGCGCGCCAGCAATGCGCTCGCAGCCGCCACGACCATCACACAACAGATCACTCCCGAGGAAATCAACGACGTCGGACTCCTCCGCGTCACCAGCGCGCTCGCGACGCTGCCGGCCGTCAACTTTTCGACCAGTTCGTCACCCGGCGATGACGCCAGCATCAACCTGCGCGGCCTGGGGACGGACGAGTCGGCGATGCTGCTCGACGGGCATCCGGTCGGACCGCTCGGCGTCGGCAGCGGCGGCTTCAACTTCTCCCTCGGACCCGCGTGGGGCCTGAGCAAGATCGAGGTCACCTACGGCTCGGGTGCGCAAGGGCTCTACGGCAGCGACACGATCGGCGGTGCCGTCAACTTCGTGACCATCGCGCCGACGCTCAAGCCACAGTACACGTTCCAGCAACAACTTGGCGGATTCGGCATCAGTTCGACCGCCATGTCGGCGACGGGAACCGACGGACACTTCGGCTACGCGATCGCAGCGGCGCGCTTGGGCGAATACGGCGACTTCGCGCCCGGCCAGATCACCCAAGCCGCCCGGCCGGACAACGTCGCCGGCAATTCCGCGAATCCGAACGGAGCCTGTACTCCCAACGGCAATCCGTTCCAACCGCCGCCCCCCAATGCCCAGTATCCGGACGTCAGCCGGTGCAACCTCGCGGTGAATACCTACGCCGTGAGTCAGAACACCGAGCAATCGATGGACCTGGCGAAGTTCACCTACGCGCTCAGCTCGGCGACGAACGTGACCCTGCGCGCGTACGACGCGGTCCAGTGGTCGGACTCGACCGGAAACGGCGACAACGACTACATGCCGTACAGCACGGCGCTTCAGAACACGCTCAAGGCCAGCCCGAACTGTGCCGTCGGCGGCGGTGCGGCGATGAACGGCTATACGGTGATGACCAACGACGCCACCGGCGCCTTGGCGTGCTATACCCCGCAGCAGCTCGCGGCCGCCTCGTACGGTCCGGACGGCGGTGGCTCCGGCCGCGATCGGTCGACCCGCATGGAAGACTACGACCTGCGCTTTACGACGACGGCCGGCGTGAACAACATCACCGTCGACGGCTTCATCAACAACTACGTCTACTGGAAGAACAGCAGCGAGGCGGGCGGCCTCACGGCAAGCGGGGAATTTCTCGGGTCGCCGACGTTTGCCGACTTCTACAACACGCAAGGGCTGCTGATTTCCGACGACATTTCGACCAATCGTAACGATTTCGGCTTCGGGTACACGACCTGGCACCAGTTGCAGACTGGCAACGAAGACGACAACTCGGGTATCACCCTCAACCCGCCCGGCTTCTTCGGTGAATACAGCTTCTTCGCGCGCGACGACTACACGATCAATCGGCAGCTCTCGCTCTTCCTGAACGCGTGGGAGAAGCACTCCTCGGTCACCGACCACTCGACGTTCGACCCGCGCGCGACGCTGCAGTTCCGCCCGACGAACAAGGACGTCTTTCAGTTCACCTACGGCCGTTCGGACGGGGCACCCTCGCCGCAGCTCAAGCTGGTCGGCACCGCGGTGGCAGCCAATCCCGGCGCGTCGCTGACGTCGGTCACCTGCAACGGCTACAACGACGTGACCAGCGCCGGCAATCCGAACTTGCAGTCCGAATCCGCCAACGACTTCGAGGTCGGCTACGGGCACCGGTTCTCGGCCGACAGCAACATCCAGATCAACGCCTACGACACGGCGGTCCAGAACCAGCTCTTCTCGGCCTCGCAGCCGTTGCTTCAGTACGGCCTGGGCAACGTGATCTTCGCACCACTCGCCTTACAGACGTATGCGGACCGCCTCAATACGCAGTGCGGACTCAACCTCAACAATCAGACCGTGCTGCAGTACCTCTCCGTCAGCACGACGTATAACGCGGCGCATGCCCTGGCGCGCGGCATCGAGTTCAGCGGCCGTCAACGGTTCGCGAAGATCGCGTACATCGACTACGGCTACTACATCGAGTCTTCGGAGAAGACCGGCATTTCGAACGAGATCCTGCTCAGCAACCCCACCGTCGTGAACGGCGCACAACTCGCCGGCATCCCGCTCCACCAGGCGACGGTCTCGCTCGATGTCGCTCCCGGCGCGTGGGAGTTTCGGCTGGACAACTATTACGTCGGGTTCAACAATCCGCTCAACCGCCCGGCGTACTGGACCAGCAACATGTTCCTCTCGCACACGCTGCGTGACGGCCGCACGACGCTGACCCTCGGCGGGACGAATATCTTCAACCAAGCGGTCCAGTTCTACGGCTATCTCGGGTACGGCACCGCGGCGATCACCAACACGGTCAGCGGCATCACACCTGCAGCGAACGAAGAGTTCGGCCTCCAGCCCGCTCAGCTCACCTTCACGGTTCGGGAGAAGTTCTGATCGTGCGCAAACCGCTTCAAGCGCTCGTCGTCGTCCTTTCGCTCGCGCTGACTCCCCTCACGGGAGTCGGCGCAGCCGATACCGCACTCGACGCCGCCGTCCCACACTACGACCACATCCTCGTGATCATCGAGGAGAACAAAGGCTACCGTTCGATCCTCGATGGGACCGCCGCGCCTACGATTGCCAAGCTCGCACGCGAGTACGGTTCGGCGATGCAAATGTACGCCGAACGGCATCCCAGCGAGCCGAACTACGTCGCCCTGCTCGGCGGCGATACGTTCGGAATCACCGACGACGACGCGTGGTACTGCGTCCCGGGCAAAGTCGACCCGTTCTGCAAGGGCTCCGACGCGCCGGCCTTCGTTCCGCACCTGGTAGACGGCCCGAATCTCGCGACGCAGCTGCGCGCGCGGGGACTCGGTTGGCGCGCCTATCTGGAGAGTCTGCCGGCCCCGGGATCGCTTGCGATCGTCTCGCCGGAGACCGCGAGCGATCCGGCGGCGTTGTACGCCGCCAAGCACACCGGCTTCACCAACTTCGCGTCGGTCCACGGCGATCCCGACCTCGCCGCGGAGCTGGTCGGGTTCGACGCGCTCTCGCGCGACCTCGCGACCGGCAACGTCCCGGCCTTCGCGCTGATCGTCCCCAACCAGTGCAATGAGATGCACGGCATCGACGGCCCCAAGGCGCCGTCCGACTGCAGCAAGGAGGACGCCGCACTGATTGCGCGCGGGGACGCCCATGTCGCGGCCCTGGTCGCGCAGATTCAGGCCTCGCCGATCTGGACCTCGCCGACGCAGCGCACGGCGGTGGTCATCACCTGGGACGAGGACGGCAAGGCCGATCGCGTCCCGGGTGCGCCGCAGTCCTGCTGCGTCGTCGACGCACACGATCCGGGCGGCGGGCGCATTCCGACGATCGTCATGGTGAACCACGGTCCACGCGGCGTCTCCGATGCGACGCCGTACGATCACTACAGTCTGCTGCGAACGATCGAGGACGCACTCCGGTTGGGCGGCCATCTGCGACATGCGGATGACGCGGGCGTGATGCCGATGACGCCGCTCTTCGCCCGCCACTGAGGTGCCGAACAGGTGCGCCTCGAGGGCACGCATCGATCGAATAAATCGCTTGCACGCCGGCAACATGAACCGCAGATGAACGCGCCTTTTTCTGCTCACACAAGATTCTCTTAATGACGCGATGAGCGATCGTTAATCCGCGAACCGTACGCGTTGAGCGTATG
Organism: Vulcanimicrobiaceae bacterium; assembly: GCA_050015755.1. Taxonomy (GTDB): domain Bacteria; phylum Vulcanimicrobiota; class Vulcanimicrobiia; order Vulcanimicrobiales; family Vulcanimicrobiaceae; genus Vulcanimicrobium. The sequence goes on from JBEKAU010000088.1 coordinate 6,590, forward strand.
AGAGTGTTCGCTCGTTCACTCGCGGCGCTACTGAGTGCCGCGGTGGTCTATCTTTCCGGCGCGCCGGCGTGGGCGCAAGGTACCACGGGAACCGTCGCCGGTATCGTCCTCGACCAACGAACGGCGCTGCCGGTCACCGGCGCGACGGTCACGCTGAACCGTGGAGCGTCCGTCGTCGCCACAACGACGACGGACGCCAACGGCAGCTACACCTTCTCGAGCGAACCACAAGGTATCTACAGCGTCGGCATCCAGGCCCGCGGCTACACCGGCGCGCGCATCAACGACGTCGCCGTGACGGCGGGAACCGGGACGACGATCCGTACGCCGCTGCTCGCGGCCAACACGTCGACGACCGGGCAGAACCTCGAGGTGATCGGCTCGACACGCTCGACCGGCATCAGCGGCAACACGCTCGCCGCCACGTCGACGATCCAAACGAACCTCGACCCCACCCAGATGCAGCAGCTCGGCTTTTTCAACGCGGCGGAGGCGCTCGGCCAAGTCCCCGGGGTGAATTTGAGCGGGAGCCCGCATTCGGTCGGCGACGACATCACGATTGACATCCGGGGCATGGGGCCCGGCGAAGTACGCCCGCTGGTCGACGGCCACGCCGTCGGTCCGCTCGGCGTCTACAGCCAGGATTACTTCGACTACACGAACTCGGCGTTCTCGTTGCTGCAGAACATCCAAGTCACGGAAGGCTCCGGCGCGACGGGGCTCTATGGCGTCGACGTGATCGGCGGCACGATCGATTTCCAGACGCTCAGCCCGACCGCGACACCGCACTATCACTTCCTCCAAGCCTACGGCGACGACGGCACCCTCGACACGCTGTTCTCGGCCACCGGCACCGTCGGAAGGCTCGGCTACGCGGTCGGTCACTCCGTGACCGGAACGTACGGCGACTTCGAACCGCAGCAGATCTTCCAAAGCGGTCGACCCAACAACAATCTCAACCTTCCGGGCGGCGGTGCCTGCACTGCTTCCAACGACGTGAGCTCGTGCAATCAGGCGCTGAACACCTACGCAGTCAGCGGCGACTACAAGGTCCTCAACGACCTGGTCAAGCTCAAGTACAACTTCACGCCCTCGACGTCGCTGACCGTCACCGGATATTCGACGAATACGTATGAGGACAGCACCGGAAACGGCGATGACGACAACATCCCGTATGCGACGCGGCTCGGACAAATTCAAGCCAGTCCGCAGACCTGTACCGGCGGCTATAGCGTGATCACCAACGGCGGCCCCGCGTGTTACTCGGCACAGCAGTGGGCGGCGGCCTCGTCCGGCCCCTTCGGAGGCGGCTCCGGTCGCGACCGCGGCACGACGCTGCAAGACTACAGCGCCACCTTCAACACGCAGATCGGCAACAACGCGATCGAGGTCAACACCTACAGCGACTACTACAACTTCCACAAGTATTCGTCGGCGGCCGCAGGCTACGACGCCGCCGGCACGACGCTCATCGGCGGTGGCACCTTCACCGACGACTACCTCACCCACGGCTTCCTCGTCAGCGACGACATCGT
>JBEKAU010000089.1:0-8117 GCA_050015755.1 Vulcanimicrobiaceae bacterium
AGGTCGAGCGCGATGCGCTGGTCGCGAAAGCGCAGCCGCAGCCGTGGCGGGTTGTCCAGCCGCACGACCGTGACGCCGGTGCGGCGTCCGAGAATGGAGTTGAGCCGCTTGGCTCCCACGGCGACGACCTCGGCCAGCGCGGCGAAGCGTGCCGCGGCATCGCCCGCGGTACCGGGGGGCGACTGGGCGGTCGCCGAATCGATCGCCGCTCCGAGATCGCGGCGCGCGCGAATCTTCTGCGCCATCGCTACGATCGGGTTCTGTTCGTGCTCATCCATCGGGGGTCGTCCGTTGCTCGCTCGTCTGACCGCAGCCCTGCTCGTCGCCGTCTCGGCGCTCGCCGTGTCTTCGCCGGCCGCCCGCGCCGGCGAGCAGCTCACCGTCGATGACATCGCCGGCGTGAACCCGGTGCTCGGGAAGCCGCCAACCGGGTTCACCTGGGCCCCGGACGGCTCGCGGTACGTCTACTCCGTTCCGGCTCGCCGTCCGCATGCCCCGCCGACGCTGTGGGTCCACGATCAGCGGACCGGCGCCGATCGTCCGCTCTTCCGGGCCGACGCCTCGCAGCGCGGCAGCCGTTCGCGCGCGATCGGGCAGGTCGTCTGGTCGCCGGACGCGCGTCGTATCGCCTACGTGAACGGCGACGCGCTCGACGTCGCCGACGCGAACGGCGCGCACGAACGCACGCTCGCGCACGACGCCGACGATCCGCAATGGTCGCCCGACGGCACGCGGATCGCGTTCGTCCACAACGGCGACCTCGAGGTGGTGGCGCCCGCCGGCGGGCCGGTGGTCCGGCTGACGCACGACGGGTCGGCGAGCGTGCTCAACGGCGATCCGGACTGGCTCTACAGCGAAGAGCTCAACGTCGACCACGCCTTCGCCTGGTCGCCCGACGGCACGAAGGTCGCGTTCCTGCGCTTCGACGATACGGCGGTCACCAACTATCCGATCCAGCAGTACCTCGTCACACCCGACAACACCGTCGAGCACCAGCGCTATCCGCTGGCGGGGGAGAAGAACCCGCACGTCTCGCTGCGCGTCGTCGCCGCGAGCGGCGGCTCGGTGCGCGTGCTCTACGACGGCGCGCCGCGCGATGAGTATCTGGTCTCGTTCAGTTGGACGCCCGACGGCCGCGCCGTCGCCGACCAGATCGTCGACCGCGCGCAGCAGCACCTGCGGATCGTCGCGTTCGCCGCCAACGGTGGCGCGCCGCGCACGCTGCTGACCGAGAGCGATCCGCACTTCCTCGAAGAACAGCCGGCGCCGCAGTTCCTCCATGACGGGCACGCGTTCTTGTGGCTCGCACCGCGCAGCGGCGTGCAGGGGCTGTGGCTGGTCGACGTGCGCACCGGCCGCTGGCGGTTGCTCTCGGGGACGACGCCGGTCGGTGATGTCGCCCAACTCGATGAAGCGCACGGCCTCGTCTATGCGGACGCCCTTGCGCCGACGCGTCGCGACCACACGCTCGTGCGTTTCTCGCTCGAAGGCAGCGGTCCGATGCGGATCGTCACCCCGGCGAACGGCTACCATACGGTCGCGATGCCGAAGCACGGCAACGTGTTCATCGACACCTGGTCGGCGCTCGGTCACCCGCCGACGGTCTCGCGGTGCACCATCGGTCGCGCGGCCTGCGACGACGTCTTCATCAGCAAGCCGCTCGACGCGTACGATCAGGGCGCGGTGCGTCTGCTGCAGATTCCCTCGGCGCGCGGTCCGCTCGACGCCTGGATGATCCTCCCGGTCGGCTTCGATCGCTCGCGCCGCTACCCGGTCATCGTCAACGTGTACGGCGGCCCGCTGCCGGTCGCGTGGGGCGTCCCCTCGGACGATCGCTGGCCCGGCCTGTTCGACCAGCTGCTCGCCGAGCGTGGGTTCATCGTGTTCACCGTCGACGGGCCGGCCTCACGCAACGATCGCACCGCCAACGCGGCGCTGTGGTCGCACCGGATGGGGACCGCCGCCATCGAGGGTCCGCTGGCGGCGGCGGCGTGGCTGCGTGCGCAGCCGTACGTCGACGGCACGAAGCTGGGCCTGTTCGGCTGGAGCTACGGCGGCTACCTGACGGCGTTCACGGTCACCCACGCCCCAGGCGTCTTCCACAGCGCAATCGCCGGCGCGCCCCCGACCGATTGGCGCTTCTACGACTCCGCCTACACGGAGCGCTACATGGGGCTGCCCAAAGCCGACCCGACCGCCTACGACCGCGCGGCTGTGCTGCCGGCGGCGGGACGGCTGGCCTCGCGACTGCTGGTCATCCAGGGCGGCTCCGACGACAACGTCCACCTGATGAACTCGCAGACGTTCGTGGCGGCGCTCATGCAAGCCGGGAAGCCGGTGGATTACTTCGTCGTACCGGGGATGCGGCACGGCCCGAGCGCCCCGCCGCAGGCGCGCGCCGTCGATCAACACATGCTCGACTGGTGGGAGCGTACGCTGCGGTGAGCTTCGCGCAGACCGCGCAGGTCGTCAGCGGCGCCGATCCCGCCCGCGTGTGGGCGGTGCTGCTCGACGGGCGCGGCTGGTCGCGCTGGAATCACGGCGTGCAGTGGGCCGTCTTCGAGGGCGACGCGGCTCCGGGAACCGTCGTCACCCTCAAACCCAACCGTGCGCCGCAGACGGCCCTGCGGATCGAAGCCGCAGAGCCGGAACGCCTGCTGGCGCTGGTGCTGACGGTCGGGCCGCTCGCGACGCTGCGCATGCGGTGGGAGCTCACGCCGGGCGCGGACGGCACGGTATTGACGCAGACGGTCGCGACGAGCGGGCCGCTCGCGGATCCCTTGCTGCGCCGGGCGGCGGAGCGGATCGCGGGCGGAATGGCCGCCAACCTCCAGCGCCTCGTCGCGCTGGCCTGAGGAACGAAAAAAGCGCGGTCGCTACCGGCCCGCGCTTTCTCTCGAATAATGACGTAAAGTCTTGGTATCGAAAATGAGAGAGAGGAGAAGCTTACTTCTTCTTCTTCGACTTCGACGCGGGCTTCTTCTTCGCAACCTTCTTCTTAGCGGCCATGGAACGTCACCCCCTCCCTTGATATGACTCGAGACCCCCTCGATGAGAGGGGGGCTCTGTACGCACCAACGTTCGTTGGTGCTGGCGGGTTCCCCCCGTCCGGGGACGTCACCTTCCCGTCCAACATACAAATGCTTCAGCGGGCGGGTCATGGAAAGGCCGACGCGCGCATGGCGATCATCGAAGCCGTTGACCTGCGGAAGGTCTATCGCTCGATCGTACGAGAGCCGGGACTGGCGGGCGCAGTCAAGGCGCTGTTCTCGCGTGAGATCGAAGAGACGGTCGCGGTCGACGGCGTGAGCTTCTCGTTGCAGCCCGGCGAGCTGGTGGGTTACCTCGGCCCCAACGGCGCCGGCAAGTCGACGACGATCAAGATGCTCACCGGCATCCTCGTCCCGACCTCGGGGATGCTGCGGGTCGCGGGCGTCGTTCCCTCGGAGCGCCGGCAGGCGAACGCGCAGAACATCGGCGTCGTCTTCGGACAGCGCAGCCAGCTGTATTGGGATCTGCCGCTGCGGGAGTCGTTCGAGCTGCTGCGCGCGATCTACGACGTCCCTACCGACCGCTATCGCGCCAACATGAAGATCTTCGCGGAACTGCTCGATCTCGAGCGGTTCCTGGGAACGCCGGTGCGCCAGCTCTCGCTCGGTGAGCGGATGCGCGGCGATTTCGCCGCCGCGATGCTGCACGATCCGGCGATCGTCTATCTCGACGAGCCGACCATCGGCCTGGACGTGGTGGCGAAGGAAGCGATCCGCACGTTCGTCGCCGAGATCAACCGTGAGCGCGGGACGACGATCATCCTCACCACGCACGATCTGGCCGACGTCGAGCGGCTCGCGCGCCGGGTCATCCTGATCGACGAAGGCGCGGTCATCTACGACGGCGCGCTCGAGCGCCTGCGCCAAGAGTACGGCACCCACCGCACCCTGGTCGTCACGCTCGCCAACCCCGAGCAGCGACTCGACGTCGAGGGCGCGACCGTCGAGAGCCGCGAGGGGAACGTCGTGCGGCTGCGGTTCGAGCGGAAGAAGACCTCGGCGGAAATGCTGATCCGGCGCGTGATGGAGTGCTGCGAGATCAGCGACCTGCAGATCATCGAGCCCGACATCGACGGGATCGTGCGCCGCATCTACACCGAAGGTTACCAAGACGGCGCCGCGGGGACGCCCTCGTGATCCTCGCCGCGCGGCCGCGTTTTCGCTGGGTTCCGTACCGCGCCTTGGCCGCGCGCGCGATGGCGCGCGAGGCGACCTATCGCTTCGACGTCTTCACCAGCATCGGCTCGGTGCTCGTGCGCCTGTACTTGCTGAAGATGGTCTGGACGGCGCTCTACGCGCACAACACGACACCGGCCGAGCTGCCGCTGCACGCCGTCATCACCTACTCGGCGGTCGCGCTGCTGATGGGTCTGGTGATGGACATCGACCAGACCCGCGCGCTCCACGACCGGCTGCACGACGGCACGATCGTGATGGATTTCCTCAAGCCGATCAACGTCGCGCTCTCGTTCTTCGCCGACGGCACCGGCGAGGTGATCTTCCACGCGATCCTGATCGTCCCGTCGCTGGTGCTCGCGCTGCTGGTCGTCCACATCGACGTCCCGCCCCTGGCAACGCTGGGCGCCTTTGCGGTGAGCTTCGTGCTCGGCTACCTGGTCGGCTTCTGGATCAACTTCATCCTCAATTGCACCGCGTTCTGGACGTTGGAGATCAGCGCGGTGCAGCTGATCGTCACCTGGCTGACCGACTTGCTCGGCGGTGAGATCATCCCGCTGGTGCTCTTCCCGGTGGTGCTGCAGAAGATCGTCTTCGCACTCCCGTTCGCGGCCATGTTCTCGACGCCGCTGTTGATCTACGTCGGCATCATCCCGCCCTCGGGATGGGCGGCGGCGATCGGCGTGCAGGCGGTCTGGGCTGCGGTCCTCGCCTTCGCCTCCTCGCTCATGTGGCGGGCGGGGACGCGCCGCATCGTCTCGCAGGGCGGATGACGATGGGGCCGCAGCTGCGCCGGATGGGGCGCGTCTATCGCGAGTACTGGCGGATCAACATCCTCACCACGCTCGAGTACCGCGAGAACTTCGTCATCTGGCTGCTCTTCACGATCGTCTACCACGGTTCGGCGCTGGCGGCGCTGTGGATCGTGCTGACCCGCTTCCCCGAGATGAACGGCTGGAACTTCAAGCAGATGGCGTTCTTGTACGCGCTGTGGATGCTGGCCCACGCGCTGCACAACACGCTCTTCTCGGCGGTCGGCGACGTCCCCGATCACATCCGCGAGGGCGAATTCGACCGCGTCCTGGTGCGCCCGCTCGACGCGCTCTTCCAAGCGATCGCGACCCCGGGCCAGGTCTTCCCCGACGAACTGATCCTCGCCGTGCTGACGTTCGTCGCCGCGTGCGTCTACAGCGGGGTGCGGATCGACCTGATCTTCGTCGTGTTCGTACCGCTGATCGTGATCGGCGGCGCGCTGATCGACCTCGCCCTCAACCTCGCCATCTCGACCGCGGCGTTCTGGGTAGTACGGGTCGACGCGCTGCGCTGGATCGTCGTCCAGCTGGAACAGGAGTTCACCCGCTACCCGCTGAGCATCTACTCGCGCGGCGTCCGCGTCGTGCTCACGTTCGTGTGCCCGTTCGCCTTCATGAACTACTTCCCGGCGACATACTTCCTGGGCAAATCGGAAACCGCTCTCTCACTACCCCCGGCCGTCGGGCTGCTCACCCCGGTCGTCGGCATCGTCTGCGTCGCACTAGCCTACGCGTTCTGGCGCTTCGGTTTGGATCGCTATCAGGGCGTGGGGCATTGAGGTTGCCGCGCGCGGGTCAGGATGGCGCGGGCGCCAGCGCGAGCATTCGGTAGCGAGTCAACGCGATCGCGTTGAGGGCGATCGAGGCGTGGGCGACGACGCGGATGAGATGTTCGCGTTCGTCGGGATCGAGGTCGAGACCGCTCACGTTGTGACCGTAGACGACGATGCCGCTGACGCTGCGATCGAAGAAGAGCGGCGCGGCGAAGGTCAGCTGTTCGTTGGGGAACGAGGCTTGGATCAGGCGCGTGTCCTTGCCGCTGAACGTGAGAGCGCCGCGGGTACGGGTGATCGCGCGGGTGACCTCGTCGTTGGGGCCGAGCTTGAAGACGAAGCCGTCGGGCCAGCCGTGGTGTTCGGCCAGAACGTAGCCGCCGTCGGCCTCGCGCGCGAGGATGCCGCCGAACGAGAGCTGCAGCGCGTGCGCCGCATCCTGCAGCAGCGCGCGGTAGACATCCTCTTCGGTCTCGGCGTCGAGGATGTAGCCGGCGATGAACTCGAGTGCCTGGCTTTGCGCGTGGCGGTCGCGAAACAGGAAGCGGTCGGCGAGCGAATGGCACAGGTCCGCCAGCTTGCCGGTCGTCGAGCCGATCACCATCGAGATGACGATCAGGACCCCGTACGCGAGATCGGTGTTCTGGTAGAAGATGTAGGTGCCGACCTCTTCGGTGATCGAGATCGTCCCGATGAGACCGGCGGTGAGCGCCATGTACACGACGGCGCGGCTGACGACGAAGTCGACGTTGAAGAAGCGGTGCCGCACGACCGCGATCCAGGTCACGATCACCGGGATGATCGCGGTCGAGATCAGGCCGGCGTTCGCGAACGCCGAGGTGATGTGCACCGGATAGAACGCATCGGAGATGAAGTGCGCGACGCCGGCCACCAAGAAGGCGAGCGCGATCCAGCCGATGCGGTGTTGGCGATCACCGCGTGAGGTGAAGAAGGCATACGCGAAGACGACGATGCACAGCCCGCCGACGGCGAGCGAGGCCTCCTTCGTCACCATCGTGAGCGTCTCGGCGGGACGGCCGACGTAGTTGAGCAGCCACGAGCCGTAGCCTTGCAGTGTGCCGAGCACGAGACCCAGCATGGTGCAGATCACGGCCATGACCCGCTCACGCCCGGGATCCTCGTCGCCGTCGATCAGACAGAACGCAAACAGCAGCAGCGCCGGGCGCACCGCGCCTTGGATCTCATCGCCGATCCATGGCACGATCGGGCGCCACGGGTTGGGGATCGCGTAGTCGGCGTAGGTCGAGGGCGCAGTGACGCCGGTCAAACAGAAAGCGAAGAAGGCGGCCGTCGAGATGCTGGGCTTGGCGAGGAACAGCAGGCCGCCCATCGCGATCGCCGCCATCAACAACAGGATGCGCACGACGATCAGGAATCGACTGGCGACCGACTCGGTCCGCGAGACCAGGTGCAGCACCTGTTCGTGGCCGTGGCGTTCGATCGGCAAGAACCGATTCGGATTGTCGTACGTGTAGCCGGTGCCGGCGATGCCGCCCTTGCGGTCGAACGGTTGGATCCGGTCGATGCGCACCTTGTCGCCGACCTCGAGGCGGCCGGTACCGGGCGGATGCGGAACGTTCTGGTCGACCTCGATCACCAGGCCGTTGCCGTTGGTGGCGTAGCCGAAGAGGTGCAGCGGGTAGACGATGCGCACGAGATCGGGCGCCGAGCGCCCGAGCACGAGCAGGGCGCAGGCGCCGACGATCACCATCCGCACCCACTGCCAGCGGCTGAGGGAGACTTGGGGAAGGTGTGCCGACTCGTTCGCGATCACGTGCTCGGGTCGTACCCGCGAACGGTCAGGAGGTCTTCGGCGGGCTCCACTTGCCGACCATCGCGCGGGCGATGACGACGCGCTGGATCTGCTGCGTCCCCTCGTAGATCTGGGTGATCTTGGCGTCGCGCATCATCCGCTCGACCGGGTACTCGGTCGAGTAGCCGTAGCCGCCCAAGAGTTGCACGGCGTCGGTCGTCACGCTCATCGCGACGTCGCCGCACTTGAGCTTCGCCATCGCCGCCCAGGTGGTCACGTCGGGAGCACCCTGGTCGCACTTCTGCGCGCAGGTATAGAGGAGCAGCCGCGCCGCCTCGACTTCGGTCTTCATGTCGGCCAGCATGAACTGCAGGCCTTGCTGCTGCGAGATCGGCTTGCCGAAGGCGAAGCGCTGCTTCGTGTACTCGGTCGCGTAGTCGAGCGCGCCTTGCGCGATGCCGAGCGCTTGCGCCGCGATCCCGGGCCGCGACTTGTCGAGCACCTTCATCGCGATCTTGAAGCCTTCGCCGTC
>JBEKAU010000090.1:0-8090 GCA_050015755.1 Vulcanimicrobiaceae bacterium
CGGACTTCTTCAACTGCGTGCGGCAGATTCGCACCCGTCTGGGCGCCCCGGCGACCCCGATCCAAGTGCCGATCGGTGCCGAGGGCGACTTCCTGGGCGTGGTCGACCTGTTCACCATGAGCAAGATCGTCTACACCGACGACCTCGGTTCGACGTCCGACATGACGCCGGTGACCGAAGCCGACGGCGAGCTCTTCACGACGGCGCAGGAATGGCGCCAGTCGCTGATCGAGGCGATCGCCGAGCAGGACGACGAGCTGCTCGAGATGTTCTTCGACGGCAAAGAGATCCCGATCCAGCGTCTCCACGCTGCGTTGCGCAAGGCGACGATCCAGGGCAAGGTTCTCCCGATGCTCTGCGGTTCGGCCTTCAAGAACAAGGGCGTGCAGCCGCTGCTCGACGCCGTCGTCGACTTTCTGCCCTCGCCGCTGGATGCCAAGCCCATCACCGGCAAGGACCCCAAGGACGACGAGCCGATCACCCGTCAGCCCAGCGATGAAGAGAACTTCGCCGCGCTGGCGTTCAAGATCGCGACCGATCCGTACGGCAACCTGACCTACTTCCGCGTCTACTCGGGCGTGCTGGAGAAGGGCACCTACCTGTACAACGCGCGCACCGGCAAGAAGGAGCGCATCGGGCGCATCCTGCGCATGCACGCCAACCATCGCGAAGACATCGACGCGATCGGTGCGGGCGACATCGCGGCGGCCGTCGGTCTGAGCGACACGCGCACCGGCGACACGCTCTGCGACGAGAAGCACCCGATCCTGCTCGAGAACATCACGTTCCCGGAGCCCGTCATCTCGCAGGCCATCGAGCCGAAGACGAAGGGCGACCAGGACAAGATGGGCATCGCGCTCACGCGCTTGGCGCAAGAAGATCCGACCTTCCGCATGCGGACGGACGAAGAGACCCAGCAGACGATCATCGCCGGCATGGGTGAGCTTCATCTCGAGATCATCCTCGATCGTCTCAAGCGCGAGTTCAAGGTCGAAGCCAACGTCGGCAAGCCGCAAGTCGCATATCGCGAAGCGATCACCAAGACCGTCGAGAAGCAGGGCAAATTCGTCCGGCAGACCGGTGGTAAGGGTCAGTACGGCGACGTGTCGATCCGCCTCGAGCCCGGCGAGCCGAACACCGGCTACGTCTTCGAGTGGAAGATCGTCGGCGGCGTGATCCCCAAAGAATTCCAGAAGCCGGTCATGGAAGGTATCCGCGAAGCCGCGCAGAGCGGCGTCCTCGCGGGCTACCCCGTGCTCGACTTCAAGGTGACGGCGTTCGATGGTTCGTACCATGACGTCGACTCGAGCGAAATGGCATTCAAGATCGCCGGTTCGATGGCGTTCAAGGAGGCCAACCGCGCAGCGGGACCCATCCTGCTCGAGCCGATCATGGGCGTCGAAGTCACCGCACCGCGCGATTTCATGGGCGCGGTCAACGGCGACCTCAACCGGCGTCGCGGCCAGATCCTCTCGCAAGACGAGGCGATCGGCGGCGCAGTCGTGATCAAGGCCAACGTCCCGCTCTCGGAGATGTTCGGCTACGCGACCGATCTGCGTTCCGCGACCCAAGGCCGCGCGACGTACACGATGGAGTTCTCGCACTACGAGAAGGCGCCGAAGTCCGTCGAGGAAGAGATCGTCGCCAAATCGCAGGGCAAGAAGCCCGCAGCCTAGCTTCGTTTCGATACCGCATACCAACACGTAACAGAAGGACCACGAAGAGGAATCATGGCCAAAGCCAAGTTCGAGCGGAGCAAGCCGCACGTCAACATCGGGACGACCGGTCACGTCGACCACGGTAAGACCACGCTCACGGCTGCGATCATCAACTGCCTCGCGACCGAGAACTCGAGCATCCAGAAGCGCAACGTCGACGACATCGACAACGCGCCCGAGGAAAAAGAGCGCGGCATTACGATCGCCATCTCGCACCAGGAGTACGAGACGGCGAAGCGCCACTACGCGCACGTCGACTGCCCCGGTCACGCCGACTACATCAAGAACATGATCACCGGCGCGGCCCAGATGGACGGCGCGATCCTGGTGGTCGCGGCGACCGACGGCCCGATGCCGCAGACGCGCGAGCACGTGCTGCTCATGCGCCAAGTCGGCGTGCAGAAGATCGTCGTGTTCCTCAACAAGGTCGACCTGGTCGACGATGAGGAGCTGCTCCAGCTCGTCGAGATGGAAGTCCGCGAGCTGCTCTCGAGCTACGAGTTCCCGGGCGACGAAGTCCCGATCATCCGCGGCTCGGCCACCAAGGCCCTCGCCAGCTCGGGCAAGCGCGGCGAAGCCGCCGCCGATCCGATCTTCGCGCTGATGGACGCCGTCGACACCTACATCCCGACGCCGGAGCGTCCGGTCGACAAGCCGTTCCTGATGCCGGTTGAAGACGTCTTCACGATCACCGGTCGCGGCACGGTCGGCACCGGCCGCGTCGAGCGCGGTCAGGTCAAAGTCGGTGAGGAAGTCGAGATCGTCGGTCTGACGGAGTCGACCCGCAAGGTCGTCGTCACCGGTATCGAGATGTTCCGCAAGCTGCTCGACGTCGGCATCGCCGGCGACAACGTCGGCGTGCTGCTCCGCGGTGTGGAGCGCAACGACATCGAGCGCGGCCAGGTGCTCTCGAAGCCCGGCTCGATCAAGCCGCACAAGAAGTTCAAGGCCGAAGTGTACGTCCTCTCCAAAGAAGAGGGCGGCCGCCACACCCCGTTCTTCGCGAACTACCGTCCCCAGTTCTACTTCCGCACGACCGACGTGACCGGTACGATCAAGCTGCCGGAAGGCGTCGAGATGGTGATGCCCGGCGACAACGTCCAGATGGACGTCGAGCTGATCACCCCCATCGCGTGTGAAGAAGGCCTCCGCTTCGCGATCCGCGAGGGCGGCCGCACCGTCGGCGCGGGCGTCGTCACCACCGTCGCCGATTAAGTAAGGTTCACACCAGATGTCCAAGCAGAAGATTCGCATCCGCCTCAAGGCTTACGATCACCGCGTGCTCGACCAGTCGGCCGAGCGCATCGTCGATACGGCGAAGCGCACGGGCGCGTTCGTGAGCGGTCCGGTGCCTCTCCCCACGGAGATCAACCGGTTCTGCGTCAACCGTTCCCCGCACGTCGACAAGAAGTCGCGCGAGCACTTCGAGATGCGCACGCACAAGCGGTTGATCGACATCCTGCAGGCGTCGCCCAAGACGATGGATGCGCTCATGCACCTCGACTTGCCGGCCGGCGTCGACATCGAGCTCAAGGCCTGAGCACCCGACCCCGGCGAAAACCGCCGGGGTCTTTTGTATGCCGAAATCGATCGACGTCGTCCACGAGCGCACGTTCAGCGGGACGCCGCGCCGCATCTACCAGCTCCTGACGGACATGGGGACTTCCCAGGACGCCATCTGGCCGTTCCCCTCGCAGCCCTTCATGCGCAGCGCGGGACCGCTCGTGCCGGGCAAGACCGAAGAGTGGCACGGCGGCTTGCATGCCGTGCTCGACGAGGCGCAGCCCGAGGCGAGCATCGTGTGGCGCGTCGACACGCCTGGGATCGACGGCACCCACGGCTTCACCCTCGAGCCGGCCGGCAAAAAGGTCCTGGTACGCCACCGCGTCGCGGCCACGCTCACCGACGACGAGGGTGTGCCGCTGTGGCGACGGCTCGAAGGCGCGCACGACATGACGCTCGAGGCGCTCTTCGACAAGCTCGCGCGTGTTTTGAAACGGTAAGCACGACCCTCGGCCCCCAGGAGCGTTCCAGACCGCACGGGTAGTTTCGGGTGGCCATGATGTCGCCGGAGCGTCGCGGTGCGCTCGCGTCGCTCGATTTCGCCGCTCTCGATCTGCTGCCGGATGCGATCTGGGTCAGCGATCCGCGTGGCGCGCTGGTGCAGGCGAACGTGGCCTGGCATCAGCTCACGCGCACCGTCGGCCGGCGCGCCGGCGACGACGCACTGACGGTGATGCTCCATCCCGATGATCTCGCGCGCGTCCAGGCGCGCTGGAGCGAGCACGTCGCCAGCGGTGCGGAATACACCGACGAGTACCGTTTGCTGGACGCGGATGGCTGCTACCGCTGGTATCGTAACCAGGCCCGCGAGGTGCACGACGAGACGGGTCTGTTGGGTTGGATCGGCACCATCGCCCCGTGCGATGGTGAGCACCGGGCGCGCGAGCGGACCGCACTGCAGTCGTCGGTCAACGCGCTCTTCGCCGCGCAAGGCGATCCCGATGTCCTGATCGACGCGTTGCTCGCGATCATCGTGCCGGCGCATGCCGACTATGCGGTCATCGACCTGTTCGACGAGCGCGGTGCATTCGATCGCTTCGCGACCGCCGGACCGGCGTCGGTGCGCGACGTGCTCGCGGCCGCGCGCGAGCGGTATCGCGGCGCCGAATCGATCGTCGGCACGTCCTGGCACGTCGCCGCAACCGGTGAGGCCATCCTGCTGACGCTGCCGACCGCACCGGCAGGCTGGTCCGACGAGGCCGAACGCGTCCACGACGACGTCGGTGTGCGCTCCGCGCTCGTCGTGCCGCTCGCCGACGGAACGCATCGGCTCGGCGCGCTCGCGCTCGGCCGACTCGGCGAGGACGCTTCGCCCTTCGACCAGGCGGATCTGACGTTCTACGTCGACCTCGCCGCGCGTGCCGCCGCCGTCATCCGCCACGCGCGCACGACTCGCGAGCTGGTGCGCTCGGAGCGCCGCTACCGCGCGCTCGCCGACGGCTTACCGGACCTGGTCGCGGTCACGAGCGCCGACGGCCGGCTCGAATACGTCAACGAGCCCTGGATTCGCCACACCGGCGTGCGTGCGCACGAGCACGACTGGCCCGAGGTCGTGCACCCTGACGACCTTGGACCGTTGCTGGCGACGTTCACGCGCGCCCGCGCAACGTCGAGCGGCTTTGAGGCGCAACACCGCGTGCGCGGGCGGCAGGGCGACTATCGGTGGTTCTTGCATCGAGGCGCGCCGATCCAAACCCGCGAAGCGCTGACCGGCTGGATCGGGACACTGACCGACATCGACGAGCGCAAACGGGTTGAGGACGGGCTGCGCATCGTGGTCGAAGCGGACAGCGCGTTCGGCGTCCTCGACGCGTCGGCGACGCTGCAGAACATCGCCGACGTCGCGGTCGCACATCTGGCCGATTGGTGCACGATGTACGTCTACGACGAGGCGCAGCGCTTGCGCCCGGCCGCGGTCGCCCACCGCGATCCGCTGCGGCTGCGGGTCGCGCGCGAGTACTTGCGCCGCTTCCCGGTCCGCGAAGACGACGACCGGGCGATGGTCGCCGCGACCGGCCGCACCGTGCGCCTCGACCCGCTGCCGGCGGATTGGCTCGAGAGCGTCGATGATCCCGAGCAGCGCGCCTTCCTCGCCTCGCTCGGCATCAGCGGGTACCTGTTCGTCGCGCTCACGGTCGAGGACCAGCGGCTCGGTGTGCTCTCGCTGGCGCTCGAGAACACCGGCCAACGGTTCAACGACGAGGACGAGCAGCTCGCGACGCTGCTCGCGCAGCGCGCGGCGATCGGCGTCGTCAACGCGCGCCTCTATGAACGTCAGCGGCAGGTCGCGCGCACGCTGCAGGGCTCGTTTCTGCCGGCGGCGCTTCCGACGATGCCCGGCGTGACGTTCGACGGCGTCTACACCGCCGGCACGCACGACTTGAGCATCGGCGGCGACTGGTACGATGCGCTCGCCCACGACGAGACGACCGTCGGGCTCTCGGTCGGCGACGTGGCCGGGCACGGCCTCGAAGCGGCGGTGACGATGGGCAAGATGCGCCAGACGTTCCGCGCGCTGGCCGTCGTCGAGCGCGATCCGAGCCGCACGCTCGCGATCGCGGATTCGGTCCTGCGCCACGAGCACCCCGACGTGTTCGTGACCGCGTTCGTCGCGCGGTTCGACCGCACGACCCGCGCCCTGCACTACGCGAACGCCGGTCATCCCGCCCCGTTCCGGCGCGCCCTCGACGGCAGCCTCGACCGCCTGGAAGCGGCCGGCATCCCGCTCGGGCTCGCCTCGTTCGACCTCTTGCGCACCCGCTCGCGCACGCTCGCCGAGGGCGACCTGCTGGTCGTCTTCACCGACGGCCTCATCGAGACGACGCGCGACATCACCGTCGGCGAGCATCTCGTCGCGACCGCGCTCGCCCATCCGGCGTTCGCACTGTGCAGCGCGCCGGCCGCATTGCTCAGCGCGCTGGTCGTGACGGACGATCCCGGCGACGACATCGCGATCCTCACCATGCGCGTCGGCGGCGGTGCTGACTGGAGCTTCGACGCGAACGACTGGGTCGCGGCGCAAGCCATTCGCAAAGCGTTCGTCGCCCGTCTGCACGCCGACGGTGCCAGCGAGGAGGTGCGCGTGGCCGGCGAGATGATCCTCGGCGAGATCATCGGCAACATCGCCCGCTACACGCCCGGCTACGTCGACGTCGCGCTGCGCCGCGAAGATGACGGCCGCTTCGTGCTCGCCGTGCTCGACCGCGGCCCCGGTTTCCGCTGGAACCCGGATCTCCCGCGCGACGCATACGCCGAGAGCGGCCGCGGCCTCTACCTGATCCAAACCCTCGCGCACACGGTACGCGCCGAATACCTCGCCGGCTTCGGCAGTTACCTCGAAGTGGTCTTGTAGACGACCCTTCGGTCTATGAGAAGGCGCGCTCGCCGGTGATCGCGTGACCCAGGATGAGGGTGTGGACTTCGCTCGTGCCCTCGTAGGTCAGGACGCTCTCGAGGTTGTTCATGTGGCGGATGACCGGATACTCGAGGGTGATGCCGTTGGCGCCCAGGATCGTGCGGGCTTCGCGGCAGATCGCCAGCGATTCGCGCACGTTGTTGAGCTTGCCGAACGAGACGTGGCTCGGGTGCGCGAGACCGGCGTCCTTGAGGCGGCCGACGTGCAGCGCGGTGAGCATGCCTTTGTTGAGCTCGAGCATCATGTTGACGAGCTTCTCTTGCGTGAGTTGGAACGCGGCGATCGGCTTGCCGAACTGGATGCGCGTCTGCGAGTACTCGAGCGCGGTCTCGTAGCACGCGCGGGCGGCGCCGAGCGCGCCCCACAGGATGCCGAAGCGCGCTTCGTTCAGGCATGAGAGCGGACCGCGCATCCCGGTGACGTTGGGCAGCATCGCGTCGGCGGGGAGGCGGACGTCTTCGAGCACCAGTTCCGAGGTGACCGACGCGCGCAGCGAGAGCTTGCGCTCCACGTTGTGGGTCGAGAAGCCCTTGGTGCCGGTCGGGACGATGAAGCCGCGCACGGATTTGCCGACGCCGCCGTCGTCTTCGCCTTGCAGCTTCGCCCACACGATCGCGACGTCGGCGACGCCGCCGTTGGTGATCCACATCTTCGTGCCGTTGAGCACGTAGTCGTCGCCGTCGCGGCGCGCGTTCGTGCGCATCCCGGTCGGATCGCTGCCGAAGTCGGGCTCGGTCAAACCGAAGCAGCCGATGATCTCGCCGGCCGCCATCTGCGGGAGCCATTCGCGTTTCTGTTCTTCCGAGCCGAAGGCCCAGATCGGGAACATCGCGAGCGACCCTTGCACCGAGACGAACGAGCGAAATCCCGAATCGCCCGCTTCCAGCTCCAGGCACGCGAGGCCGTACGAGACCGCGTTGGTACCCGCGCACTCGTAGCCTTGCAGGTGCATGCCGAGCAGGCCCAGCTCGCCGAGTTCGCGCGCCATCTCGGCCGGGAACGCGCCCTCCTCGAACCATTCTGCGATGTCCGGGAGCACGCGGTCGCGCACGAACTTGCGCGCGACATCGCGGATCAGCCGCTCTTCGTCGCTGAGCAGTCCGTCGATGCCCAGGAAGTCGGTCGGGCTCGGGGCCGGCGCGGTCGCACGATGGACGGGGCTCGCGATCGTACTCATGGGTGTGTCGGTTTCGGTCGGCGGCGGTCCCCTCCTGGCACGGAGCGGCGGCCAGCGCGGCGAACGCGTGGCGCCATGACGCGCGATGGGACGGCGGTCCGACTCGGCCTGGATGCCGTCGTCGTCTCGGTGCACGACGAAAGCCCCCGCGTCCTCACGCTGCCCGGCGAGGACGCGCCGGCGTTGCCGTCGGGTCCCTTCGAGCCCGATCAGGACC
>JBEKAU010000091.1:0-8068 GCA_050015755.1 Vulcanimicrobiaceae bacterium
TGCGCGCCCGCCGGTTCCGGTCCCTCCTCGCTCGTAGCGGGCGGCGTACGGATCGGCGAGAATAGCGCACCATCATGGTGTATGACATCGCCGTCGTTGGCGGAGGTATCGTCGGGCTCGCGACCACGCGCGAACTGCTGCTTCGCTTTCCGAAACTGCGCGTTGCGAACGTCGAGAAGGAAGCCGTCTGGAGCAAGCACCAGACCGGCCACAACAGCGGCGTCATCCACTCGGGGATCTATTACAAGCCCGGCTCGCTCAAGGCCAAGCTATGCGTCGAGGGCCGCAAGCTCGCGTGGCAGTACTGCGAGGCGAAGGGGATCGAGTACAAACAGGTCGGCAAGCTGATCGTCGCGACCGACGAGTCCGAGCTCGGCCGGCTCGACGACTTGATGGCGCGCGGCGTGCAAAACGGGATCGAGGATCTGGCCTATCTCGATGCGGCGCAGATCGCCCAGCGCGAGCCGCATTGCCGCGGGATCAAGGCGATCTTCTCACCGGTCACCGGCATCATCGACTGGGGCCGCGTCGCCCGCAGCTACGGCGAGGACGCGCGCGAGGCCGGGGCCGACATGTTCCTCGAACACACCGTCACCGGGATCGTCCGCCGCGGTGACGTCACCGTGCTGCGCACGCCCAAGGGCGAGATCCAGGCGAAGGCCGTCATCACCTGCGGCGGCTTGCAGAGCGATCTGCTGGCGAAGATGACCGGCGGCGCGCGCGATCCGAAGATCGTCCCGTTCCGCGGCGATTACCTGATCCTCAAACCCGAGAAGTCGGACCTGGTGCGCGGCAACATCTACCCGGTACCGGACCCCGAATTCCCGTTCCTGGGCGTGCACTTCACGCCGCGCATGGACGGCTCGATCTGGCTAGGACCGAACGCGGTGCTCGCGTTCGCGCGCGAAGGCTACTCGTTCTTCACCATCAATCCGCCCGAGCTGTGGGACGCGCTGACGTACCCCGGTTTCTTCACGCTGGCGATGAAATATTGGAAGACCGGCGCCGAAGAGATGTATCGCGATCTGGTCCGCTCGGCGTACGTCGAGGCGTTGCAGCGCTACATCCCCGAGCTGCAGCCCGACGACTGTCTGCCGGGTCCCTCCGGCGTGCGCGCGCAAGCGATGGCCGCCGACGGCTCGCTGGTCGACGACTTCGTCTTCGAAGGCGCCGACGGCGTCGTCCACGTCCGCAACGCCCCCTCTCCCGCCGCGACCTCCTCGCTGGCCATCGGCAAACACATCGCCGACGACGCCGAGAAGCGCTTCTCGCTCGGCAAGGCGCTGGCCGTCTAGTGGCGACGCGCGACTTTCTCGAGATCGACGAGCTCCTCGCACTGCTGGACGATCCGCGGGCGCGGATCGTCGACGCGCGCAGCGTGCCGCATGGTGCGAACGTCACGATGCCGCCGGGACGCGAGCAGTACGCGAGCGGGCACATCCCCGGCGCCGTGCACATCGATTACGCGGAGGACCTGAGCGATCCGGAAACGCCGTACGCGCTGCGGGTCGCGCCGGCGCAGCGCTTCGCGGCGGCGATGGGTGCGCACGGCATCGGCGACGACGCGATCGTGGTCGCGTACGACGCGGGCACGATCCCGTTCGCTGCGCGGATGGTGTGGATGCTGCGCTACTACGGTCACGCCGCGGCGTACGTGCTCGCCGGCGGTGTCGGCGCATGGACCGGCGCCGGACGCCAGCTGGAGACCGGTGCCGGCGCGACGCCCGCACCCGCCACCTTCACGCCGCGGAAACGACCGGCGATGCGCGCCTCGCGCGACGAAGTGCTGGCGATCGTCGAGGGTCGCGAGCGCGCGCAGCTGCTCGAGACGCAGCGCGACCAGACCTATGCGCAGCGCGATCACGACATCCGCGGCGCACGCCGCATCAGCGGCAACCTGTTGTTGGAGGACGGGCGCGGCGGCCGGGTCGCGAGCGACGAGACGTTGCGCGGCTTGCTGGCCGGACTCGACCCGCAGGAGCGCACGGTGGTCACCTGCGGCAGCGGCGTCTCGGCGTCGGGCGCGTGGCTCGCGCTGCGCGCCGCCGGCTTCACCGACGTGGCCGTCTACGATGGCTCGTGGATGGAATGGGCGCACGACGGGCTCCCGACGACACCCAAAGCCGCGACCTAGAGGAACACGTATGACGACGAAGGCGACACACGAGGCGCTCGATCCGCGCCTGGTGGCACGGCTGCGCACCATGCCGAAAGCCGAGATCCACGTGCACGTCGAGGGGACGCTCGATCCCGAGACGAGCTGGGAGATCGCGCGCCGCAACGGCGTCGCGCTCCCGGTCGACTCCCTCGAGGACTGGCGCGCGTTCTTCGCCTTCCGCGATTTCGGCCATTTCCTCGAGGTCTACGTCGCGGCCGCGAACGCACTGCGCACGATCGACGACTACGTGCTGATGATCGAGCACTTCTACGCGCACCAGGCGCGTCAGAACGTGCGCTACTGCGAGGCCTTTCTGAGCGGATCGCTCGCGCTCGCGACCATCGGCGCCGACGGTTTGCTGCAGGCGATCGCGCGCGGCTCGGCTCGCGGTGAGGCCGCGACCGGCGTGCGCGCGGCCTTCATCCCCGACATCTCGCGCGAGCTGCCGCACACGCAGGCCGCCGTCACCGACCTCGTCCTGGCCGGCGCGTCACGCGGCACCGTCATCGGCCTGGGCGTCGGCGGCCCCGAAGAGGGCTTCCCGCCGGAGCTGTTCGTCGAGTCGTTCGCGCGTGCGCGCGCGGCGGGACTGCACGTCGTCGCGCACGCCGGCGAGACGGCCGGACCGGCCAGCGTGCGCGGCGCGGTCGAAGGCCTCGGCGCGCAGCGAATCGGTCATGGCGTGCGTGCGCTCGAGGATCCCGCGTTGGTACGCGAGCTTGCGGCAAAGCAGATTCCGTTCGAGGTCTCGCCGACGTCGAACTACGCGCTGGGCATCGTCGCACCCGACGATGCGCATCCGATTCGCCGTATGCTCGATGCGGGCTTGCGCTGCACGCTCAACTCCGACGATCCCGCCATGTTCGCGACCGACCTCTCTCGCGAGTACGAACTGCTCGCCACCCAGGGTTTCAGCTGGGACGAGTTGTGGGCACTCAACCGCGCGACGCTCGAAGCGACCTTCCTCACCGAGCACGCCAAGGCGGCGTACCGCGCCCAGTGGGACGCGTTCGCCGCCCGACTCACACCGCTCTAGCGATCGGGCCGCGCGAACGCGACGATCTGGTCGGCGGCGCGGTGGTTGGTCCAGAAGCGTTCACCGTCGAACGCGAGCGCGCGTCCGGGGAACGGCACGATCGCGAGGTCGGTCGCGACGGGCGAGGGCCCGCGCGCGTCGATGCGGGTCAGCCAGTAGTCGCCGTGCTCTTCGTCGTCGGTCGTGAGCGCGTAGAAACAGCCGTCGACGATCGTTTGGCCGCAGATCTGATGCGGCACCGGCGTCGTGCCGAGCACCGCGCCGTCGGCGTCGACGCCGACGATCTGCTTGTTGTACCACTGGCTGATGTAGAGCACGTCACCGTCCCAGCTCAGCTGCGAGCCGGTGCCGTCGGGCGCGCGGAACCGTCCCTCGTCGGGGAAGCCGTGACCGGGAACGAAGCGGTACACGAAGCGATCGTCGTCGGGGCCGCCGACGATGACGCGAAACTCGTCCGCGACGGCGGTGATTCCCCACGGCCAGCTCGGCGCCAACCCTTCGTCGCGGGCGGTCCACTCGTTCGGATCGATCGACACGATGCCGTGCGTGCGGCGGGAACCGATCCACAAGCGCGTGCCGTCGGATGCGAGCGCCTGCGGTTCGGGAACCGGCGAGGGGAGGCGAAGCAGCTCGGTGATCCTGTCCATGAGCGCGACGCTTCCGTCAGACCCCGAGATACGCCTTGCGGATCGCAGGATCGTCCAACAGCTGCGCCGAGGAACCGCTGAGCACGATGCGCCCGGTCTCTAGGACGTACGCGCGGGTGCTGACTTCGAGCGCGGTTTGCACGTCCTGCTCGACGATCAGGATCGAGACGCCGCCGGCGTTGATCTGCGCGAGCAGCGCGAGCAGCGAATCGACCAGCACCGGCGCCAGGCCGAGCGACATCTCGTCGATCAGCAGCACCTGCGGCCGCGCCATCAGCGCACGCGCGATGGCGACCTGCTGCTGCTCGCCTCCCGACAGACGGCCGGCGAGGAAGCGGTAGCGCTCGCGCAGGCGCGGCAACAAGGTCAGGATGCGCTCGAGGTCGGCGTCGACCTCGCGATCGCGGCGCAGATACGCGCCCATCCGCAAATTCTCTTCGACCGTCAGGCCGCCGAACAGCCGCCGCCCTTGCGGGACTTGCAGCACGCCGGCTCCCACGATCGCGTCGGGAAGCAGCCCCGTCAGCGTCCGTTCGCCGGCGCGGGACTCGCCGCGCCAGGTCCTGACCACGCCGCTGATCGCACCGAGCAGCGTCGACTTGCCGGCGCCGTTCGAACCGACCAGCGCGACGATCTCGCCGGGCTCGATCGCGAGCGAGACGTCCCACAGAACCTGCGTGTCGCCGTAGCCGGCGCACAGGCCCTCGACGGTCAAGCCGACCGCCATCAGGCGTCCTCTCCGCGCAGCTGCGCTTGCCGCTTGACCCAGCGCGAGCCGAGATAGGCCTCGACGACCTCCGGTGTATTGAGCACGTCGGTCGGCGCGCCGTCGGCGATCTTCTTCCCCTCGGCGAGCACGACGATGCGATGCGAGATCGAGACGATCGCCTTCATCAGGTGCTCGACGACGATCAGCGTGACGCCGCGGGCGTGCACGCGGCGCAGCAAGTCGAGTGCTTCGTCGACCTCGGTCGCGTTGAGCCCGGCCATCACTTCGTCGAGCAGCAGCAGCTCCGGATCGAGCGCGAGGGCCTTGGCGACCTCGAGCCGTTTGCGATCGGGGATCGTCAATTCACTGGCCGCGCGGCTGCCGACGCGTGCCAACCCGACCGTCTCGAGCAGCTGATCGGCATGGGCGAAGGCGGCCTTCGTCGAGCGCTTCGCACCGTCGCGGCCGAACATCGCACCGACGGCG
This sequence comes from Vulcanimicrobiaceae bacterium, assembly GCA_050015755.1. GTDB lineage: Bacteria > Vulcanimicrobiota > Vulcanimicrobiia > Vulcanimicrobiales > Vulcanimicrobiaceae > Vulcanimicrobium. The sequence goes on from JBEKAU010000091.1 coordinate 5,037, forward strand.
ACGTTCTCGCGCACGCTCAGCGCGGCGAACGGCTTGACGATCTGGAACGTCCGCGCAATGCCCAGACGACAGATCGCCGCGGTCGGCACGTCGGCGATCCGACGGTCGCCGTAATAGATCACGCCTTTGGTCGGTTTGAAGACCCCGCTGATCACGTTCATCAGCGTCGTCTTGCCCGAGCCGTTGGGGCCGATCAGGCCGACGATCGTCCCCGGTTCGACCGCGAAGCTGACGTCGTCGAGCGCCCACAAACCACCGAAGCGCATGCCGACGTTCTCGATGCGCAGACTCGCGCTCATGCGCGGTACGCCGTCAGGCTGCGCAGCCAGCCGCGCACACCGCCGCGCAGGCCGAACAGCCAGACCAGGCCGCGCGGCAGCAGCAACACGACCAACACGATCATCGCACCGAAGAACAACGTGTGCGCGTTGACGATGTAGCGTTGCAGCAGTTCGTTGACGCCGGCCAGGAGCAGCGCGCCGATGAACGGACCGGCCACGGTGCCGATGCCCCCCAGGATCGTCATGACGATCGGGAAGACGTTGGAGTCGGGCGAGAACGAGATCGAGGGATCGATGAAGCCGTTGGCCGGGGCGAAGACCGCACCGGCGGCGCCGGCCATCATCGCGCCGAGCGCCCAGGCGGTCACCTTGTACCGGGTCGCCGCGATCCCCAGCGCCGCCGCGGCGTCCTCGTTCTCGCGGATCGCGACGAGCGCATAACCGAGCTTCGAGCGGGTCACCGCGAGCGTCCCCAGCAGCGCTGCCGCCGCGACCAGCCACATCGCGTAATAATAGATCCAGAAGTGCGCCTCGTCGGCTTGATGGACGGCCAAACCGCTGCTTCCGCCAAGGGCGTCCAAGTTGGCGACGATTTCCGCGACCGCGACGCCGATGCCGAGCGTTGCGATCCCGAAGTACGGTCCACGCAGCCGCAGCACGACCCAGCCGAGCAGCGCGGCGAAGACGGCGTTGACGACGACCGCTAACGCGACGTCGAGGAGCAGGTTGTTGATGCCGTGCGTCGAGAGCAGCGCCGCGCAGTACGCGCCCACCCCGAAGAACGTGACGTTTCCGAACGAGACGTAGCCCGTGTAGCCGCCGATCAAGTTCCAGCCGTACGCCATCGCCGCGAACATGAGGATGTTGCGAAACACCAGCGTGAGATAGTCGTTGTGCGCCACCGGCACTAACAGCAAGAGTGCCATCAGCACCATCGCGAGGGCGAGTGCGACGGGGTTCCCGGTGATTCCGCCCAGACCCAGGCTGCGCAGCAGCCTGGTCACGCGGTCGCGCGTCCCAACAGGCCGGTCGGCCGCACGATCAGCACCAGCAGCAAGACCACGAACGCGACCGCGTCGGACAGCCCCGAGCCGCTGACCTGCTGTCCGAGGATCGTTCCCTGCCACGACGTCGCCAGCGCCTGGATGACGCCGTAGACGATGCCCCCGACCAGCGCGCCTTGCACCGAGCCCAGGCCGCCGAGCACGCACACCGCGAACGCCGAAATCAAATAGGGATCGCCCATGTTGGGTGAGATCGACGAGGAGAGCGCGATCAGCGTCCCGGCGACCCCGGCCAGGCCTGCGCCCAGGCCGAACACGATCGCGTAGATCTGTGCGACCCGCACGCCGCTGAGCTGCGCCGCGCCGATGTCCATTGCGGTCGCGCGGATCGCGCGGCCGGTCTTCGAACGACTCAGCCACAGCTGCAAGGCGCCGGTGATCAGCAGTGCGGCGATCAGCGTGAGGAGCTTGACCCACGGGACGGTCACGCCGTCGAGGGTGAAGTTGGCGCCGGAGTACCAGGTCTCGACGCCGCGCCGATCGCCGGTCCACACGATCAGCGCGATGTTGACGAGTAGCATCGAGAGCCCGAACGTGAGCAGAAACGTGGTGAGAATCGGCGCCCGGACGACCCAGTTGATCACCCAGCGCTGGATCGCGTAACCCAGCGCGAAGAGCAGCACGAACGAGAGCGGGAGCGAGAGAAACGGATCGACGTGGAGCAGCGTGAACAGCTCGTACGTCACGTACGCGCCGATCATGACGAACGCGCCGTGGGCGAGGTTGATGATGTTCATGATGCCCCAGACCAGGGAGAAGCCGACCGCCACGATCGCCAGGACCCCACCCGCGAGGATCCCGTTCACCACGTACTGCGTCATGCGCTTACGTCAGCGCTTCCCCCACGGCGGCGCCGGCCAGATCGCCTTCGCTTCCGCCAGGCCCGCCGGCCACACGGTGACGAGCTTCCCGTTCTGGATTTGATTGACGACCATCGGCTTGTACACGTTCAGGCCGCGGCTGTCGAACTTCAGAATGCCGTAGAACGTCACGACGTCGAGCTTCGAGAGCGCATCACGCACCTTGGCGGGATCGAGCGTGCCGGCTTTCTCGAGCGCATACTGGAAGGCCAGGCACGCGGCGGTCGATTCGGCGTTGTGATAGTCGGCTTGATGGTGATACACCGCCGCGAAGGCCTTGGCGTAGTCTTTCGCCGAGCGGTAGAAGCCGGGGTCGGCCTTGTACTTCACGGCATCCGACCACTGCGCCGCGCCGAGCACGTCGTTCGCGTCCTTGCCGAGCGCGTTCGCGAAGTCCGGGGTGTCGGGGCCGACGGTGTAGCCGTAGCCCATCGCCTGGACGTTCTGGTCCTTGAGGCCCTTCTGAACGAGCAGCGCGTCCTGAACGTGGCCCGCGTTGAGCACGACGTCGGCGTTCGTCGCCTTGACGGCGGAGATCACCGACGAGACGTCCGTCGCCGTGTCGGGATACTTGTTGTTGTAGACGACTTTCATCCCGTGCGCTTGCGCCCACGTCGCCGCGCCTTGCGCGACCTCTTGTGAGAACGCGTCGCTGGCCGCGGTAATCGCGACGGTCTTGGCCGCCGGCTTTTGATGAACGGCCATGTCGAGCACGCCTTCGAGATAGCGGCGTGCCGGCGAGAGGACGCCGAACGAGTAGGTGAAGCCCTGGTTGAAGATCTTCTCGGCGGCGCCGTTGCCCTCGACCATCGGGATCTTCTTCCGCT
>JBEKAU010000092.1:0-13079 GCA_050015755.1 Vulcanimicrobiaceae bacterium
ACACGGCAAGCGCATGCAGCTGCGTCGGCGTCCAGCCGTTGGGCCAGGCGACGTAGGGGTAGCGCGGATCGACGATGACCTGCTCCATATACGGCGACCAGCCGTCGATCTTCAACGCCGCGAGCGCGCGGATGCGCGCCTTCGCGTACGCCATGGTCGGGAACGGCCCACGCGAGACGTCGTCCGAGACGATCCGCCAGCGCATCGCCGGCGCGTCGTCGATCCTCTGGCACGCGAGGTGCCAGCCGCCGCCGCGCGCGTCGCGTTCCGGCAGCTGCGCCAGCGTCGCGAGCGCATCGAAGGCCGCATGCTGGCTCGAGGCGACGATGCGCACGCGCGTGCCGTCGACCGCCAGCCGGTACGCCTCGTCGGCCTCGCCGCCGCCGTGCACGACCAGCGCGACCGACGCCCGTCCCGCCGCGATGCGCTCGGGCGCGGGCACGCCCAGTGCGGTCCAGCGCTCACGAAGGAGAGCGAAGCCACCCGCATCGACGTCCTGGCCGAAGGTGAGCGGCACGGTGAGTGCGAGCGCGTGGACGCACGTGCGCGCGACCAGCGCGTTGGGCCGCGGGATCAGAGCCGGCGCGGCGGACGCGGTGGCCCCGGTCGATAGAACGAAGGCCACGAGGAAAAGCGTCCGCACCGCCAGCGGCTACACCAGCATGCCACGGGCATCCTGGCATGAGAGTTCGGTAAGACCGAAGGGCCCGCCAGTTAGCCACTCCCCTTTGCGGGCACACCGCATCATCATGAATCTCAAGGTCCTAGCGCCGGCACTCGTGCTCGGCGCCGCAATCTTATCAGCCAGCGTTCCCGCGTTGGCCCAACAGTACCACCAAGGCAATAGTCGCGGCACCAGTTACTCGCACAGCTCCGGCTATGCGCGTGGCAACGGTTATGCGCGCGGCAACGGCTATGCGCGTGGCGGCAATTCCTACGCATACGGCAACGGCGGCGGCTATACGTACTACGGTGGCAATCGCTATTGGCACCACCATCGCGCCTACTGGCACAACAACGCGTGGGGCTACTACGCGCCCAGCGGCATCTTCATCTCCATCCCGCTCTGATCGAAGCGACCGTACGCACGCCGCCAGAGCATTAACGTTCCATTGCTGGTCGTTAGCCTGGCGGCGTTTTCGGGCAACACGGTCGGCATGAAGCTCTCCCTCCTCGCGCCGGCGATCGCGCTCGGCGCAGCACTCATCTCAAGCGGCGCGCCGGCGAGCGCGCAGAACTACCACGGCGGCTATAACCACGGTTACAACCACGGCACGCGGGCGACCGTGCGCTACGGCGGCGGTTATCGCTACGGTGGGTACTACAACGGCTACCGCCCGGGTTATTCCGGCAACGGCTGGGCCTACAGCGGCGGCTACCACTACTGGCACCACCACCGCGCCTACTGGAACAACGGCGCCTGGGGTTACTACGGCCCGAGCGGCCTCTGGATTTCGATCCCGCTGTAAGGGGTAGACCGTACACGCGGCGCGCGTGAGTGTAGCGCGTCGCCTCTTCCTTCCTCGGCGCACACGCAGCGTGGCGCGTCGGGAAAGGACCACCCGACGGGGCTCGGGCGCACGGCCGGACGGACGGCCGGGCGCCTGGGCCCTCTCGACGTCTGAGCCATTCCTGGCAGATGGCTGGCAGATTTTTGGGGCAGAAGCGCTCCATCATGAAATTTGTCTTCCTGGCGCCGGCCTTCGCGCTCGGCGTTGCTCTCCTCGTCAACGGGGCGCCCGCGAGCGCACAACAGGACCACAACCACGCCACCCACGCCGCCCCGGCGCGCGGTGGTGCTGCTATGCATAGCAATGCCGGCGCGATGCGCGGCGGTGCGATGCACAGCAATGCCGGCGCGATGCGCGGCGGTGCGATGCACAGCAATGCCGGCGCGATGCGCGGCGGCGGCGGCATGCGCACGTCGGTCGTTTCACGACCGGCAGCGTACAACAACTACAGCTACGGCGGAACCTACAACGGCTATCGTCCGGGCTATTCCGGCAACGGCTGGGCCTACACGGGTGGCGTGCACTACTGGCACCACCACCACGCCTACTGGCGCAACGGCGTGTGGGGCTACCTCGGCCCGAGCGGTATCTTCATCACCATCCCGCTCTGATCGACTAGTCGCCTAATCGCGGCGAAGGGGGCTCGGGCGCACGGCCGAACGGTCGGCCATGCACCTGAGCCCTCTCGATATCGCGGTGATCGTTGGATTCTTCGCGGTCAACCTGGGTATCGGGCTCTGGTTCGCGCGCGGCAGCGGCCGTAGCGTCAGCGACTATTTTCTCTCCGGCCGCAGCGCGCCGTGGTGGCTGACCGGGGTCTCGATGGTGGCGACGACCTTCGCGGTCGACACGCCGCTGGCCGTCACCGGCTTCGTCGCGCAGAACGGCGTCGCAGGCAACTGGCTGTGGTGGAACATGGCCGCCAGCGGCATCCTCACGGTCTTCTTCTTCGCTGCGCTCTGGCGACGCTCGGGCGTGCTGACCGACGTCGAGTTCATCGAGCTGCGCTACGGCGGCGCACCGGCATCGTGGCTGCGCGGCGTGCGCGCGGTCTATCAGGGCGTGCTGGTCAACACGATCGTCATGGGTTGGGTCAACCTGGCGATGGTGAAGATCCTCTCGCTCACGCTCGCCGTCCCCACCCAGCTCGCGCTCTACGTGTGCCTCGTGCTCACCGCGCTGTACGTGACGATCGGCGGCTTCTGGTCGGTCTTGGTCACCGATCTCTTGCAATTCGTCGTCAAGATGTCGATGGCGATCGTGCTGGCGGTGGCGGCGGTCATCGCGGTCGGCGGCATCCCCGGGCTCAAGGCCGGGCTTGCAGTCGTCGATGCGCATCGCGGCACGGGCGGGTCGGTGCTGGCGTTCTTTCCCGACGGCGGCGCAAACAGCTGGATGCCGATCACGACCTTCTTGGTGTTCGTCGGCGTGAGTTGGTGGGCGTCCTCGTATCCGGGCGCGGAGCCGGGCGGCGGCTCGTACATCGCGCAGCGTATCTTTGCCTCGCGCAGCGAGCGCGACGCCGTCTATGCGACGCTGTTCTTCAACGTCGCGCATTACGCGCTGCGCCCGTGGCCGTGGATCCTCGTCGCGCTGGCGGCGCTGGTCCTCTACCCGCACGGCGTGATCGGCGCGCACGGCGTCGCCGATCCGGAGCTGGGCTACGTGCAGACGATGGTCGATCATCTGCCCACCTCGCTGCGCGGTCTCATGATGGCCGGCTTCTTGGCCGCCTACATGTCGACCATCGGGACGCAGCTGAACCTGGGCGCCTCGTACCTGACCAACGATCTCTATCGCCGTTTTGTGAAGCGCGACGCCACCGAGCATCACTACGTCGTCGTCTCGCGCTGGATGACGGTGCTCGCGCTCGTTCTCGCCGCGCTCGTGACGATGCTGATGTCCTCGGTCGGCGAGGCCTGGAAGTATATGCTCACGCTGACCGCTGGCGTCGGGCTCGTGATGATCCTGCGCTGGTACTGGTGGCGCATCAACGCGTGGAGCGAGATCTCCGCGCTGGCTGCCTCGGCGATCGTCGGCAGCGCGTGCTACGTGCTGCCGTTCGTGAGCGGCGACGATCCCAACGCCACCGCGAAGCGGCTCTTGATCACCGTGGTGGTGACGACCGTCGTTTGGATCGCGGTGACGTTCGCGACCGGCCCCGAATCCATAGCGACCCTGACCCGCTTTTACGAACGCGTGCTGCCGAGCCCGGCCGGCTGGGGCCCGATCGCACGGCAGCTGCCGGTGCGTTCGGACGAGCGGTTGGGGATCGCCCTCCTGGATTGGGTCGCCGGCCTGGGCCTGGTCTACGGCACGCTCTTCGGCATCGGCCGGCTCGTGCTGGGAGATATCCCGCAGGGCATCGGCTGGTGCGCGCTCGCCCTCGTCTGTGGGGGCGTGATCGCGCGCACGCTTCGCGCGAAGGGGCCGACGCGCGGGTAAGGACCCCAAACGGCCGAAACAGGTAAGTGGTGCTATCGATTCTCGTCGTGCTGATCGCCCTGGCGGCGCTGGGCGCCGGCGCCGGCTGCTGGGCGGTCTGGCGACGGTGGAATGCGTCCCAACGCGAGCTCTCCCGCGTCCGTGCGACGTTCTCGCGCTACGTTGCGCCATCAGTCGTCGACATGCTGCTCGACCGCAAGGACGAACGGCTCTTCACCGGGCGCGCGACGCGGGCGACGATTCTGGTCTGCCGCATCCGCAATTTCGCGCTCTTCATCGAGCAGCTCGCGCCCGAAGAAGTGCTGCGCTACGTCAACGAATTCTACGGGCTGAGCGGCGCGGCCGTCCAGCGCCATCGCGGCATCATCGCGACGTTCCTGGGCGACGGCATCGTGGCCGTCTTCGGCGCGCCGGTCGAGAATCCGACGCAAGAAGAGGACGCGCTGCGCGCCGCGCTCGACATCGTGCGCCACACCGTCGGCATGCGCGACCGCTGGGCGAAGCAAGGCCGCCGGCCGTTCACCGTCGGCATCGGCGTCAACACCGGCCAGGTCATCGCCGGCGACGCCGGTTTCCGCGATCGGCGCGAGTACACCGTGGTCGGCAACGAGGCGACCTTCGCGTACCGCCTGCAAGAAGCGGCCTTCGATCTCAACGCCTTCATCGTCGCTTCGCGCCAGACGTGCACCTCGCTGACCGACGAATACAAGCTGGTACCGGTCAGCGGCGTTCCGCTCCCCGGCGTGCGGCGGCTGCTCGACGCGTTCGTCGTGCGCGGCCGGCGCAACGGCCCCGAGCGCTTCACCGTCCCGGTCGACGCCATGGTGGAGACGACGATCGAACCCGAGGAGCGTCCCGCCACGCCGCCGCCCGCCGAGGTGCTGCCGGCGACCGCTGCGGTCGCCGCACCGGCCGTCAAAGCGCCGCCACCGCCCCGGCCTGCCCCCGAGCCGCCGGTCGCGCGTCCCCGGCCGCGTCCGACCGACAACACGCCGCCCTTCCCCGAGCTGCGGCACTCGTGGCTCTTCCCCCAGGACGACGACGTCGAGCCGATTCTCCCGGAACCGCCGCCACCGCGAGCCACCTACGAGGACGGCCGCGGCACGTTCGACCTCTGACGCGCTGATCGATTGACACTTTGCTAAGCAAAGTATATGCTTTGCCGAGCAAAGTTTATCGTCCGGAGGGACCGCGATGCTGCGAACCCACCACGGCGCGATCCGCTACGGCCGAATCCAAGGCCTCACATCGTCGTCTTCGTCTGGGATGGGTTCGCTCCGAGCGGATTCTGGGGCGTCGCCTACGACGACAGCGATGAGATCATGTTGCCGCCTTCCCGCCGTTCAGCGCAATGGAAGAAGCGCGCGGCGTCCACCCAGTTCGCATGTGGCTTTGGCGTGAAGCCGCTCTGGGATCACTACGACTTCTACAGCTCCCCGTGCGAGTGATCTCAGTGTGCGGCGATTGCGGTGACTTCGAAGCGGCAGCCGTAGAGGAGCGGGCCGGAGCCGAGGAAGGCGCGGGCGGGCAAGTGCTCACCGAAGAACGTCAGGTAGACCTCGTTGAACGCGGCGAAGTGTGAGACGTCGGGAGCGTAGACGGTCACCATCACCAACTGGTCGACGGTGAGACCGTCGAGCGCGAGGACGGCGGCGATGTCGTCGAGGATCCTCTTCGCCTCATCGCGGATGTCGGTGTGCGGTTTGCCGGTGGCGGGATCCAGGCCCAGGCGGCCCGAGATGTAGAGCGTCTCGCCGGCGCGTACCGCGTCGCTGAACGGCCAGCGCGTCATCCCGGCCGGGAGCCGTTTATTCGGAAGGTTCAGGTGTTGGCGGTCCATACAGCCGTCTCACGACAGGGGCGAGCGGCAATCCTTGCAGCACCAGCGTCGCGAGCACGGTCGCGAAGACGGCGTCGATGAGGATCGGACGGCTCGGCACCTGCGCGGGCAGTGAGAGCGCGAGCGCCAGCGGCAAGCCGCCGCGCATGCCGGCCAAGAAGATCGTCGCGGCGCTGGCCCGATCGCGCGCAACGGCCAGCGCCAAGAGCGCGCGCGCCGCCAGCACCACCACGACCGCGGTCACGATCAGCAAGGGCTCGTCGAAGACGCGCGCGAGGTCGATGACCAAGCCGGTCGTGATGAAGACCGCGGCGTTGGCGACGAACGCCGCCGCGTTCCAGCAGCGATCGACGGTCTCGGCGTTCACGATCAGCTGCGAGCGGCGGTGCAGCAGTGCGCGCAGCGCAACCGCGCTCGCGGCAGTCGCGAAAATCCCCGACCAGCCGAGCCGGTCGGCCGCGAGATACGCCGCGTAGGCCAACGCGAACGTCGCGGCCACCTCGTGGTCGGCATCGCCGGTGGTCCGCAGGATCAGACCGACGACCAGCGCGACGCCGACACCGATGACGACACCCCCGACGACGGCGACGACACCGTGAGCGAGCGCGGCAACACCGGAGACCGTGCCGCCCAGCGCGAGCGTGAGCGCCACGGCGTAGAGCACGACCGCGACGCCGTCGTTGGCGATCGATTCGGCTTCGATCAGCGTGCGCACGCCGGCCGGGACGCCGGCACGCCGGAACACCGCGATCACGGCGACCGGGTCGGTCGCGGCGATGATCGCGCCGAACACGAGTGCCGTTCCGAACGGCAGCAGATGCGCGAGCGCCAACGCGCCCGCGATCGCGAACGCCGTCAGGAGCGTGCCCGGGAATGCCAACAGCGCGATGCGGGCGGCATGGGCGCGCAGCTCGTCGAGATCGATCGTCCAGGCGGCCTCGAAGATCAACGGCGGCAGGAAGACGAACAGCAGTGCCGGCCCGAACGCGAATGGGGCGTGCACGTGCCAGACCGACCCGGCGACCGCGCCGGCGACGACCAGCAGGACCGCCGCCGGCACCCGCACCCGCTCCGCCGCGATCGAGAGCACCAGCGCGGCGGCGAGCAACGCGACGAATGCCGCGACCGCGGCTTGCGTCATGCGAGCAGCTCCGGCAGCACGGCCGACGCGCCGGCGCGCAGCGAGACGTCGACCTGCGGCGTGAGCACGGTCTGCTCGGGGTTGATCTCGACGACGTAGGCGTCGGTGTACCGCTTGGTGGCCAGCGACGCCGCCGGCTGCACGATCCCCGACGTACCGACGACCAGCATCAGTTCGGCGCGTTGCGCGGCCGCGAAGGCGTCGGCGAGCGCCTCGCGCGGGAGTGCTTCGCCGAACCACACGATGTCGGGACGCCACCACCCGCCGCACGCGTGGCGCAGCGTTTCGAGCGTCACCTCGTCGAGCGCGCGGCGTGCCGAACACACCGTGCAGCGCGCCTCGCGCAGCGCGCCGTGCAACTCGAGAACGTTGCGCGAGCCCGCGCGGATGTGGAGCGAATCGACGTTCTGCGTGATCAGGGTGAAATCGGGAGTACGCGCCTCGAACTGCGCCAACGCGAGGTGCGCCGGCGAGGGTTCGACGCCCGCGTGCGCGCGGCGCCGCTCGAGATACCACGTCCACACGAGTTGCGGATCGCGCGCGAATCCCGCCGGCGAAGCGAGCTCTTCGACGCGATGCGTGCGCCACAGGCCACCGATACCGCGAAACGTCGGCAGACCGCTCTCCGCCGAGATACCCGATCCGGTCAAAACGGCGACGGATCGCGCCGCGGCCAGACGCGTTCGCAGTTCGTCAAGTTCGGCCACTCCCGCCCGTTCGGTCCCATCCGCCAGGCGTCCCGCGCCGTTTTGCTGGGCGAGGTGACGACACAAGAGACGCGAAGGCTCGACCAATGGATCCGGGAGTCCGCTTGATGGAGCGAGTGCGTGCGCGCGACGACGCGGCGTTCGAAGCCCTCTACGACGCCTACCACCGGCTCGTGTTCGGCATCGGCTTGCGCATGCTCGGCGATCCTACCATGGCGGAAGACGTGACCCAAACGGTATTTCTGAAGGTCTGGAGCGCGCCCGACGCGTTCCGCGGCGGTTCGTTCGTCGCATGGGTCTCGCGTGTCACGCGCAATCGCGCGCTCGACGTGCTCCGTTCGCGCTCCGCTCGCCCCGAGAGCGAAATCCCGGCCGATCTGCCGCTCGACGGCGCGCTCGAAGACGACGTAAGACGACGTCTTTGCGCGGCTCGACTCGCGGCGGCTGCGTGACGCCCTCGCGACGCTGCCGGCCGAGCAGCGCTCGCTGATCGAACAAGGCTTCTTCGCCGGCGTCACACACACCGAGCTCGCCGAGCGCACTGCGACGCCGCTGGGCACCGTGAAGACACGCATACGGAGCGGCCTGCTGCGATTGCGCCGCGCACTCGGCGAGGAGGCGTCGTAATGCACGGCGACACGCGCGAGCAGATGCTCGAACAGGTCGCGCTCTACGCGCTCGGCGTGCTGCCGCGCGAAGAGGCGGCGCTGGTCATCGCCTTCATCGCGACCGACGACGCGGCGCGCGCGGAATACGAGGATCTGCGGACCGCCGCGGACGCGCTGGCCCTGACGGCCGACGAACCGGTCGATTCGGCGCGCACCGCCCGCATGAAGGAACGGCTGATGGCGCGCGTGCGCGCCGACGCGGCGCCGGCCCGAGGCAGAGGCGCCGCGCGCCGTGCCGCACCGGCGCGCGGCTGGTTCCTGGGCGCCGGCCTGCTCGCCGCGGCCGCGCTGGTGTTCTCGCTGGTCACCGTCTCGCAGGACGTCTCGCTGCGCGGCGACCTGGCCGTCGCGCAGCGTCGCGCCGCCACGCTGCAGACGCAGGTCGCGCTGGCCGAGCGCACCAGCGCACGCACCCGCGACGACCTCACGCAAACCCTCACCGACTTGATCTCGCCGGATGCCCACCGGTACTCGGTCGCCCAGGGGACGGTCGTCGTGCGCGGCGACCACCTCTACTTCGCCCTCTCCCGCCTGCCGGCGCTGCCCCGGGGGCACGTCTACCAGGCCTGGACGGCCGCGAAGGGATCGGCGGCGATGCAGCCGAGCGTGACGTTCACCCCGAATGGAAGCGGTGTCGCGATCGTCGAGCTGCCGGTCGACGCGCTCAAGGTCGGGACCGTCGCCGTCAGTGTCGAACCGGAGGGTGGGAGCAAAGCCCCGACGACGACTCCTACCTTCGTCCGACCGCTCACCTGAGACTCTGCTCGAGCCGCTTACCCGGGCCTCGCGCCGCGACGCGATTGCGTACGCGGCCCGCCGGCCGTACGACAACGTCTACCTGCAGTGGGTGCTCGAGGGCGGCCACGGCGCTGCCGCGCGCGACGAAATCGTCATCAACCGCGACTTTCGCGGCCGGATCACGGGCTTGGCGTACTTCGGCATGCAGCTCGTGGTCGCAGCCGACGACGATGCCGCAATCGACGCGATCGCCGTCGAGACGCGCAAGCACCGCGCGCTGCGCAGCTTCGTCGGCCCCAAGGACGTCGTCGATCGGATCTGGCAGCGCGTGCAGAGCTGGCACGTCGCGCCGGCCATCGTGCGGGACACCCAGCCGCTCTACGCGCTCGTCCCCGAACGGCTGACCGATCAGCTCGACGTGCCGGTGCGCCTGGCGCTCGAAAGCGAGGCCGCGCTGGTCGCCGACAACAGCGGCCAGATGATCCTGGGCGAACTGGGCTACGACCCGCGCGCGAACGGATGGTACACCGCCGGCGTGCGGCGCGCGATCGCGGCCGGGCTGTGGTGGGTCTGGATCGACCAGGGACAGCTGCGATTCCAGTGCAACGTCGGACCGCGCACCGCCGCAACGGCGCAGCTGCAAGGCGTGTGGACGCCGCCGGACCGGCGCGGCCGCGGTGACGCCTCGCGAGCGCTGGCGGCAATCGCACGCCGACTCTTCGCTACCGAGGCCACGCTCTCGCTTTACGTCAACGACTTCAACACCGCGGCGATCGCACTGTACGAACGACTCGGTTTCACGCAAGTGAGCACATTCGCGACGTACCTGTTCCCGTGAAGCGCGGCTTCGCGCTCGATCTGACCGCGATCGTGCTGGCGCTGCTGGCCGCGTTCGCGCCGCTGCCGCGCGGGTGGATCGAGCACGGCTACGCCAACGGGCTGTTCGCGGCGATGAACCGCGCGTTCGTCCCGTTGACCAACCGCGTCCCGTTCGCAGTCGGCGACCTCGAGTTGATCGCCGCAGTCCTGGGGCTCGTCATCGGCTGGTGGCGCGGGCTGCGCAGCGCACCGCTCGGGCGCCGGCGCGCACGGGCCGCAGCGCTGCTGGCGCACACCGCCGGCTGGCTCGCGGTCGGCTTGGTGCTCTTCGAAGTGCTATGGGGCTGGAACTATCGCCGCGAGACCGTCGTCGCGCGCATCGCGTACGACGGCGCGCGGGTCACACCAGCGAACGTGCACGCGTTCAGCGAGCGCATCGTCGGCATCCTCAATGATGAGGTCGCCGCCGCGCATCGCGAGACACTGGACCGCGAGAAGCTGCGCGCGGCGTGGGCGCCGATCGTCGCACGCCTGGGCGACCAGTGGGACGTCGTCGTCGCCGTCCCCAAGACGACGATGCTGCAGCGCTACTACGAAGCGGCGGGGATCGGCGGCCAATACTCGCCGCTCTCGTTCGAAACGTATCTGAATGCGTCGTTCCTGCCGTTCGAGGTGCCGCGCGCGCTCGCGCACGAATGGTCCCACGTCGCCGGTTTCACCGACGAAGGCGACGCGAACTACATCGGGACGCTGGCGTGCTTGCGTTCGGACGACCCGCTCATTCGTTACTCGGGCGCGTTTTGGACCTACGGCGACCTGCCCGAGGAGGAGCGCCGGCAGCTGCGGCTGGATCCGCGGGTCGTCGCCGACTTCAAGGCCAGCAACGAGCGTTTTCTGCGCGGTTACGAGCCGCAGATCTTCGACATCCAGTGGCGATTCTACGACTCCTACCTGCGCGGCAACGGCGTCCAGGGCGGCGTCGCCTCGTACGGCTACTTCCTGCGGCTCCTCGTCGGATCGTCCCTAGACGCCAGCGGCCTGCCGGTGCTACGATCCAGCCTGCCATGATCGAACGAGTAACCTCCCACTGGTGGCTCTTTCTCATCCGCGGCCTCCTGGCGCTGGCGCTGGGCCTGGCGATGCCGTGGTTCCCGCTGGTCTCGCTGCTGGCGATCGCGATCCTGTTCGGGGCCTACGCCTTCGTCGACGGGATCGTGGCCATCGTCGCCGCGATCCGCATGCATCACATCGACGGCGCCTGGTGGTGGCTGGTCCTCGAGGGGATCCTGGGGATCATCGTCGGGGTGATCACCTTCTTCTACCCGGGGATCACGATCGTCGGGCTCGCGTATCTGCTGGGCGCCTGGGCGATCATCACCGGGGTCCTGGGAATCGGGTCGGCGATCCGCCTGCGGCAGTCGATCCCCAGCGAAATCCTGTGGATCGTGCTCGGGGTGATCTCGATTCTCTTCGGCGGGCTCGTCTTCGCGGCCCCGATTTACGGTGTATTTGCGCTCGTGTGGATGATCAGCATCTATGCGATCTTCGCCGGGCTGCTCTTCCTCGGGTTCGCATTCCGGCTGCGCGCGCACGCGACCCCACCGAGTAGCGTCGGGCCGACGTAGGGCTCGGCGCCCGGCGCCGGGAAACGAGTGGGCCCCCCAGTCTCGAGTGCGGGTCCACACGTGACGTGATCGTAGATACCGGTTCGCAACCCGGCGGCGACCAACGCGACCGTTCCCTCATCGGTGAAGTCGCAGTCCTGCTCGCGGCCGACCGGACCCCGCGCGAGACGTTCGCGTCGCTCTGCGAGTTGCTCACCCGCGTCATCGACGTCAGCGTTTGCTTCATCGCGGTGCGCAGCGGCGCGGCCCTGCGCATCGAGTATGTCCACGACCACGGCCAGACGCGACCCGATCCCGCCATCGTCATCGAGCGCGGCGGTCGCTCCTGGGAGACGCTGCGCACGGGACGCGCACAGCTCTTCCGCACGCTCGACGACTGGGCGATGGTCGCGCGCCAACCGCTCAACAAGGCGCAGCCGTGGACCGACGATTCGGTCTCGGCCATCTTCGTGCCGATCCAGGCCGGCGGCGACCGCATCGGTGTCCTCTCCGTCCAGAGCACGCGCGAGTGCGCGTACGACGAGACCGACGTCGCGCTGCTCGAGGCGATCGGGCGCTATTTGGCGATCGCGATCCGCAACCAGCGCCTGTTCGCACGGCTGCAGCGCGTCGCCGAAGTCGACCCGCTGACGGGCCTGGCGAACCATTCGACGGTGCTGCGCGCGATCGACGAGCGGCTCGCCGCGATGAACAGCGGTGCGCTGGGGATCGTGCTGCTCGACATCACCAACTTCGGCCGCATTAACGACGTCTACGGCACCCGCGTCGGCGACCGCGTCCTCGACGCGCTAGCCGAGCAACTGGCCTCGCTGGCCGACGCCGACACCGTCGTCGGCCGTTTCGGCGGCGACGATTTCGTCGTCATCGCGAGCCGCGCCGAGCGCGCCGAGATCGCGCACCTGGTCGAGGAAATCGGCCTGCGCACGCACGACCTCTCGTTCCGCGGCCACGACGACGTCATCCCGATCCTGGTCAACCGCGGCTGGGTCAGCGGTCCCGACGAGGGGACCACGCGCTCGGATCTGCTGGCGCTGGCGGAAATGCGCTTGCGGCTGAGCCTCGAGCACGGCGGCCAGGCGATCGGGGAGAGCGTCTCGCCATTGGTGCGCTTCGGCGACTTCGGCGAGGTCGAAGCGCTGGTCGAGTGCGCGATGCTCAGCGATCCCTACACGCGGATGCACCTGCTGCACGTCAATCACATCGCGCACGCCTGGGCCCCGTACCTGGAGCTCGACGGCACGCCGTACGAGACGTTCGTGCGCGCGGCGCTGCTGCACGACATCGGCAAGTTGCTCGTCCCCTCGCAGATCCTCCTCAAACCGGCACGTCTGGAACCGGACGAATACCGCACGATGCAGCGCCACGCCGACTACGGCCGCACGATTCTGGCCGGCTATCCGGAATACGCCGAGGTCGCCCGCATCGTCGGCGAGCATCACGAGCGCTGGGACGGACGCGGGTACCCCAATGGCATCGCCGGCGAGTACATCGATCGGCTGGCACGAGCGGTCAGCGTGATCGACGCGTTCTCGGCGATGACGATCGACCGGCCGTATCACCGCGCGATCTCCGAGCGGGAGGCACT
>JBEKAU010000093.1:0-8049 GCA_050015755.1 Vulcanimicrobiaceae bacterium
AACTCGACAAGCTGAAGGCAGCGATCATCGCCGGCAAGATCGTCGTGCCCTCGACGCGGGAGGAACTCGCATCGTTCACGCGCGTCCCGCTCTGACGCTGCGCGGCGTGCGGCGGCGCTTCGGCGCCGTGCAAGCCGTCGACGGCGTCGACCTCGAGCTCCTTCCCGGCGAGATCCATGCGCTCGTCGGCGAGAACGGCGCCGGCAAATCGACGCTGGCGGCGATCGCCTACGGCGCGGTGCGACCCGATGAGGGCACCGTCGAAGCGAACGGCGTCGTCGGCCTCGTCCATCAGCACTTCAAGCTGATCGATCGGCTGCGGGTGTGGGAGAACGTGCTGCTCAACCGCGAGCCGCGCAAGGGCTGGACGATCGACGTCCCCGCCGCGCGCGAACGCGTGCGCTCGCTGGGAGCGCGCTACGGCCTCGAGGTGAATCCCGACGTGCTGGTCGAGACGCTGCCGGTCGGCATCAAGCAGCGGGTCGAGCTGCTGCGCGAGCTCGATCGCGAGCCGACCGTGCTGCTGCTCGACGAGCCGACGGCGGCGCTCGCGCCGGGCGAAATCGCCAGCTTCTTCACCACGATCCAAGACCTCGCGGCGCGCGGCACGGCGGTTCTGGTCGTCACCCACAAGCTCGCCGAGGTGATCGCGTACTCGCAGCGGGTGACGGTGATGCGCCACGGGCGCGTCGTCGCGCGCCATCGCACCGCCGATACGACCGCCGCGGAGATCGCGCGCGAAATGGTCGGTGGCGAGGTGCCGCCGCTGGCCGAGCGCGACGCGCGCGCGCCGCAACCGCTGCTCGACGCGCGCGGCCTGACCGCGCGATCGGGTACCAGCGTGCTGCACGAGGCGACGTTCACCGTCGGTGCCGGCGAGATCGTCGGCATCGCGGGCGTCGAAGGCAACGGACAGTCGGCGCTCGCCGACGCGCTCGCCGGAATCGTGCCGTTCGGCGGCACGCTGCTCTTCGCGGGCACCGCGCTGCGCAGCGACGACTCGCCGGCCGACCGCATCACGACCGGCGTGCGCGTCATCCCGCAGGATCGTCTGCGCGAAGCGCTCGTGCTCGACTGGACCGTGCGCGACAACGCCGCACTCGGACGCCAGCGCACGCTGCCGCTGGCGCGCTTCGACGCCGCCGCGCGCGAGATCATCGAGCGCTTCGACGTGCGCCCGCCGAACCCGGATGCGATCGTCGGCGCACTCTCCGGCGGCAATCAGCAGAAGATCGTCGTCGGCCGCGCACTGCTGGGCGCGCCGCGCCTGCTGGTCGCCTACCAGCCGACGCGCGGCATCGACATCGGCGCCGCGGCCTTGGTGCAATCGCGCTTGATCGAAGCGCGCAACGCCGGTGTCGGCGTGCTGTTGATCTCCTTCGAGCTCGACGAGATCTTCGCGTGCGCCGACCGGGTGCTGGTGGTCAGCGACGGCCGTTTCGTGGGCACCTTCGCGCACGGCGAGATCGACCGCGGCCGCATCGGCGCGCTGATGGCGGGGCACGCGTGAACGCGCTCTGGCGCGTGCGTGGCCTGCGCGATCTGCTGGTGGTGATCGTGCTCGTCTTCGGCGTCGGCTCGATCGCGATGCTGCTCGCGCACGTCTCGCCGATCGACGGCTTCTCGGCGCTCTTCGACGGCGCGTTCGGCACCAAGGAAGAGATCGCGGAAACGCTGGTGCAGACGACGAACCTGCTCTTCCCCGCGCTCGGCATCGCGGTCGCGTTTCGCGCCGGGATGTTCAACATCGGCGCCGAGGGACAGTTGATTCTGGGCGGCTTCGCCGCCGGCTGGCTGGGCGCGCAGTTCCCGGCGCCGGCCTGGATCGCGATCCCGATGGTGCTCATCGCCGGCGCGCTCGCCGGCGGGGTGTGGGGTGCGATCCCGGGCTTCTTGCGCGCGCGCTTCGGCGCCAACGAAGTGATCGCGACCTTGATGCTCAACGTCATCGCCGTTCTGCTCGCGACGTATCTGGTCACCGGGCCGCTGATCCAAGCCGGTGGCGGCGCGCAGGAGACTGCGCTCTTGCCGAAGGCCGCGCAACTGGGCGATCTGCTTCCCGACTCGCGGTTGACCTGGGCCTTCCCGCTCGCACTCGTCGTCGCGTTCATCTTACGCTGGGTCTTGCAGCGAACGGTGTTCGGCTACGAGCTGCGCGCGGCGGGCGAGGCGCCCGAGGCCGCCAAGCGCGCCGGGATCGACCTGGGCCGCACGGCGCTGGTCGCGATGGCGTTCTCCGGTGCCTTGGCGGGGCTGGGCGGCGCGACGATCGTCACCGGCGTGCTGCACCGCTTCAACGTCGGCCTCTCGCCGGGCTACGGCTTCATCGGGATCGCGGTCGCGCTGGTCGGCAACCTCGATCCACTCTGGATTTGCCTGGCGGCGCTGGGCTTCGGCATCCTCCAGAGCGGCGGGATCGCGATGCAAGCCGAGGCCGACGTGCCCAAGCAAGTCGTCTCGCTGGTCACGGGTCTGGTCATCATCGCGCTCGCCGGACGGCGCATCGTCGCCTCGCGGAGGACGACGTGAACGGCTGGGCGGCGGCGCTGCTCGCGCTCGCCGTGCTCACGCTGATCAAGGCGACGCCGCTGATCTACGCGGCGCTCGGCGGCGTGCTCAGTGAGCGCTCGGGTGTGGTGAACATCGGGCTCGAGGGGATCTTGATCGCCGGCGCCTTCACCGCCGTCATCGTCAGCGGCGCGACCGGCAGCCCGATTCTGGGCGCGATCGGCGGCGTGCTCGCGGGCGCCTTGCTGGCGGCGCTGCTCGCGTTCGCCGCGACCCGCTTGGCGGTCGACCAGATCGTCGCCGGCACCGGCCTGAACATCGCGGCACTCGCCGCGGCAGCATTCGGACTCGTCCTCGTCTATCATCAACCGGGCGCCTCGCACGAAGTGCCGGCCCTCGGCCAAACCGGCGAGGACGTCCTGATCGGGCTGGCGCTCGTCGCTGCCGTCGCCCTCCATGTCGTCCTGACCCGCACGCCGTGGGGGCTGCGGGTGCGCGCGTGCGGCGAGGACCCCAGCGCCGCCGAGTCGGCCGGCATCGACGCGCTGCGCACACGCTTCCTCGCGGTCGTGATCGGCGGCGCGATCGCCGCGCTGGGCGGCGTCTTCCTCTCGCTCGCCGAGCTCGATCTGTACTCCGACGGAATGACCGCCGGCCGTGGCTTCATCGCGCTGGCGGCGGTGATCTTCGGTCGCTGGACGCCGCTGGGCGCGACCGGCGCCGCGATCTTCTTCGGTTTTTTCGCCGCCTTGCAGTTCTCGCTGCAGCGCGTGGGCGTGCCCTCCGAGGTCATGCAGGCGCTGCCCTATGTCGCGGCGTTGGTCGCGCTGGCGGGCTTCGCCGGTCGCGTTCGCGCGCCGGCCTCCGACGGCGTACCGTACATTCGACCGTAGCGACGTTCCGTTTGTCGAACGCGTGCTCGCGTCGCTTGGCGCGCGAGCAACTTGACTTTTGTCGCGCGCGGCCGAAAGATACTAGACAATGCGGGTCGTGCATCGACTCATCGCCGCGTTCGTCGCGTCGCTCGTTCCGCTGGTCGTGTGCGGACCGGTCGGCGCGAGCGCGCTCGCCGGACCGCTCGCAAGCTTCCAGCTTCAGCTCGATGCCTTCACGATGCGTGCGCCCGGTCACGTCGCACTCGAAGTCCAGGACGTCGCGACCGGCACCACCACCGGGATCAACGAGTCGGCCGAGATGCCGGCCGCCTCGACGATCAAGATCCCGGTCATGGTCGAGGTCTTCCGGCAGTTGGGCCTGGGCCGGTTCGATTTGAACACCAGCGTGCACTTGGAGGCGGCCGACCGCGACTGGGGCTGGGGCGAGCTGTGCAACGCGCGCGCCGGCAACGGCTATGCCGTCTCGGCATTGCTCGCGCTGATGATCGACGAGAGCGACAACACGGCGACCAACATGCTGATCCGGCTGGTCGGCCGCCAGCCCAACAACGCGACGATGCGGCGGCTGGGACTCAGCCACACCCACCTGACCGACTTCATCCGCTCCAACGGACCCATCCGTTGGGCGCTCCGCTCGAGCCCGGCCGACATGACTCGTCTGCTCTCCGAGATGGCCAAGGAG
The DNA here is from genome assembly GCA_050015755.1 of Vulcanimicrobiaceae bacterium. Lineage (GTDB taxonomy): Bacteria > Vulcanimicrobiota > Vulcanimicrobiia > Vulcanimicrobiales > Vulcanimicrobiaceae > Vulcanimicrobium. The sequence continues at coordinate 4,087 of JBEKAU010000093.1, forward strand.
CAGCTGATCGACGCGTGGTCGTCGCGCGCGATGATCGCGATCCTCGAGCGCCAGCACCACAACAGCCTCTTGCCGGAGCCGCTCCCGCCGAGCACGCATATCGCGCACAAGACCGGGACCTTGCACGACACGCTCAACGACGTCGGCATCGTCTACGAGGGCGCCGAGCCGTACGTCATCGCGGTGATGACGACCGACCTGCCGGACCTGGACTCCGGCCGCATCTTCATCCGCGGTATCTCGCGCATGGCCTACAGCGCGCTCGGGCGGTTCACCGCCTGGCGCGGCGCGAACGACCTCGACCCCTCGTCGTCGAACGCAACGACCAGCGCGGCGCTGCCGGCCGACCTCCAGATGTGGACGCCCGGCGAGGGAACCTCGGCCGCCCCGGCCGACGCGACGCCGACCGCGCCCGACGAAGCGTCGAGCCCCGCCCCGCAGCCGACGCCCGACCCGCAGGCGACCTAGTCGTTACTGGGTCGCGATGGCCGACGTGCGTTGCAGGAGCGCGCGCAGGGAGCCCGCGTCTTCACTGCCCAGACCGCCCTCGATCTGCCCTTGCGCGCGGCGCCACAGGGGGATCGCCTTGCGCAGCGCGGAGCGGCCGCTCGGCGTGATGCGGATGCGGCGCACGCGCCGATCGTCCTGATCGGGCGCGGAGCGCAAGAGGCCGCGCATTTCGAGCGGTTTGAGGTTGCGGGTCAGCGTCGTCGGATCGGTCGCCATGCGCTCGGCGAGTTCGCCGAGCGCGATCCCGCTGGCACTCTGACAGAGTGCACCTTCGAGCTGCGCCAACAGACCGAACTGCGCGATCGTCACGCCCGCGGGCGCGAGCGCATCGTCGTAGAGCTGGCTCACCTGGCGCGCTGCGCGGCGCAGCCGCTTGCAGGTGCAGGCGGAGAGCTCGCGCAGATCGACCGCGTTGACATCGTCGGACATTACCTGTATATGCATGTATATGCCGAAACCGTCCGCGCGTCAAGAGGCGATGCTGCATGGCCCGATCGCCGCGACGATCCTCGCGCTGGCCGGGCCGACCGTTGCCGTCTTGGTCATCCAGACCGCGGTCGGCGTGGCCGAGACGTTTTACGTCGGCTTCCTCGGCACCAGCGCGATCGCCGGCGTTGCGGTCGTCTTCCCGGTGCTCATGCTGATGACGATGATGTCGAACGGCGGCATCGGGGGCGGTGTCGCGGCCGCCGTTGCCCGCGCGCTGGGCGCCGGGCGACGCGCGGACGCCGATGCGCTGGCGACGCACGCCATCGTCATCGCGCTGGTCTTCGGTGCGCTCTTCACCTGGGCGGCGCTCGGCTGGGGACCGGCGATGTATGCGGCGCTCGGAGCACACGGTGCGGCACTGCAGGCCGCGCTGACGTACTCGACGTTCGTCTTCATCGGCGCGATCGCGAACTGGCTCGTCAACCTCTGCGCGTCGGTCCTGCGCGGCGCGGGGAACGTGCGCGTCCCGGCGATGGTCAATTTCGTGAGCGCGTGTGTGCTCATCCCGCTCTCGCCGGCGTTCATCTTCGGTATCGGTCCCATCCCGCGGCTCGGTATCGCGGGCGCGGGCATCGCCGTCTCGCTGTACTATCTCGGCGCGGCAGTGGTGCTGTTGCGCTACCTCGCGCTCGGCCGCGGCGGCGTGACGCTGCGCATCGTCCCGCTGCGCGCACGGCTGTTCTGGGATATCCTGCGCGTCGGCTTGCCCTCGGCGCTCGGTTCGGTGCAGACGAACTTGACCGTCGCGCTCGTCACCGGCGCCGTCGGCATGTTCGGCACCGACGCGCTGGCCGGCTACGGGATGGCCTCGCGGCTCGACTACGGGCTGATCCCGCTGCTCTTCGGCTTGGGCACGGCGGTGGTGACGATGGTCGGCACCAACATCGGCGCGCATCAGGTCGAGCGCGCGCGGCGCATCGCGTGGACCGGCGCGGCGATCGGCGCGCTCGGCACCGAGGCGATCGGCCTGCTCGCCGCGCTCGTGCCGTGGCTGTGGCTGGAGCTGTTCAGCCGCGACCCGCACGTGATCGCGATCGGTTCGCTCTATCTGCGCATCGTCGGACCGTGCTACGGTGCGACGGGCCTTGGTTTGCTGCTCTATTTCGCAGGCCAAGGCGCGGGCCGCGTCATTTGGGTCGTGCTCGCCGGTACCGCGCGTCTGGCGATCGCAGCCGGCCTGGGCTGGTACGCGGTCACGACGCTGGGTGCGGGCCCGGGCAGCCTCTTCGCCATCGTCGCCCTGGCGTCGGTGTCGTACGGCGCGTTGAGCGCAGCGGCGACGCTGCGCACCGCGTGGGGCGTGCGCGCCCAACTCGCCCCCGCCGCCTAACCGCGCGAGGTCCGCAGCGCCGCGGCGGCGGAAGCGTCGGCATGCCGAAGTATCGCTACCGCATCGTCGACGTCTTCACCGACGCGCCGCTCGAAGGGAATCCGCTGGCCGTCATCCCCGATGCGCGCGGGCTCGATGCTGCCGCGATGCTGCGCATCGCGCGCGAGTTCAACCTCTCGGAGACGACCTTCGCCTTCCCGCCCACGCAGCCCGACACGGCGGCAGTCGTGCGCATCTTCACGCCGACCTACGAGATGACGTTCGCCGGCCATCCGACGATCGGCACCGCCGCCGTGCTCCGCGACGAAGGCCGCGTGCCCGCCGACGCGGTCCGTTTCGTGTTGGAAGAGAAGGTCGGGCCGGTACCGGTGCGGGTCGACGGCGACATGCTGTGGCTGACGACGCCGCCGATCGCGCTCGGCCGCGAATACGATCGCGCAGCGTGCGCGCGTGCGATCGGTTTGGACGAGCGCGACCTGCTGCCCGGCGTGCCGCCGCACTGGCTCTCGGCCGGGAATCCCAACGTCTACATCCCGGTCGTCGACAAAGCGGCCGTCGATCGCGCGTGGACCGATCGTTCGGCGCTCGCGGCGCTGCACGGCTCGACGAGCGACCCGACGTGCATCTTCGTCTTCACCCCGACGCCGGAGGGCGCGTATTCACGCATGTTCGCACCCGAGCACGGCGTCGTCGAAGACCCGGCCACCGGCAGCGCGACGGGCCCACTGGCCGCCTACATGATGCGCTACGGCCTCGCCGCGCACGCCGACGGCACGCGCTTCGTCAGCGAACAAGGCACGAAGATGGGCCGGCGCAGCCTCCTCTACGTCGCGATCCACGGCGACCACGGCGCCGACGGCATCGAAGTCGGCGGCCGTGTCGTCCCCTTCGCGGAGGGAACGTTTCAGTTGTAGTTCTTGGTGAGGTGCCAGAGCGCCGCCAGCGAGGGATGGATGCCCTCGCAGAAGACGAATGCGGTGCGGTTTTCGTACGGCATCGCAAACGGTGAGAACGGGTGCCCGAGCACGCGCACGTGATCGCAGAAGCGAGCGTCGGACGTCGGCGGGTCCCAGGTGACGTCGATCATGTTGCGCGGGTTCTGTCCCCGCAGCGCCCACGGGTAGTATTGATTGTGACCGCTCAGGGCGGGCGGCAGGTCGTACGCGTAACCGTACACGTCGATCGCGCCGGCTTGCCCGTAATCGCCGGCCAGGATCGCGGTCTGCGCGCGCGTCGCGGGCGGCAGCGCATCGTACGCCGCAGCGATCTGGCGGACGAAGTCGTGCCAACCCAACTCGTCGGAGAACACCTGCGGCAGCCGCAGGTGAGTCGCGAGTCTCTCTTGCGGTTGCGGGATCAGGTGCAGCCGCTGCGCGTACACCTCCAGCGTCGCCGGGGCGAGGATCGGCAGCGCGATCGGTGCGACCAGGGCGCTGAGTGCCGTGGCGAGCGCGAGATACGCCACGCGCACCGGTAGCGGGCGAACGACGCGCTCGAAGGTGATCGCACCGAGCACGAACGCGGTCGGATAGGCGGCCGCGAGGTAGTAGTCCTTGCCGTGCGTCGCGATCGTCACCACGTACTGCACGACGAACGCGAGCGCGAGGAAGCGGGCGCGCGCGAGATCGCGCCAG
>JBEKAU010000094.1:0-8026 GCA_050015755.1 Vulcanimicrobiaceae bacterium
GTGGACCGGTTTGCCGTTCGTCTTCGGCCTGTGGTCGGTTCGTCGCGACCTGCTCGAGACGCGGCCGGACGACGTCGCCGCGCTGGCCGCCGTGCTCCACTCCGCTCGCGCCTGGGGCGCCGCCCACCGCGAGGCAGTGATCGACGCCGCGTTCGTGCAGCGCCCGTTCGCCCGCGCGCTCTACGATGACTACTTCACCTGTCTCTCGTATACGCTGAGCGACCGTGCCCGTCGCGGGCTCGACCATTTCGCCGCGCTGCTGCCGTCCGAGGAGAACCTCCGTGTCGCTGGCTGACGTCCTGGATCGCGCCGCCGGCGGCGGCCGCATCACCGAAGACGAAGGCGTGCGGCTCTACCGTGAAGCCCCGCTGCACGCGCTCGGCGCCGCAGCGCACGCGCGCCGCATGGCGCTCTATCCGACGCAGGACGTCACCTACGTCATCGATACGACGATCAACTACACCAACGTCTGCAACGTCCACTGCACGTTCTGCGCGTTCTTCCGGCCCGAGCACCATGCCCAGGGGTATACGATGTCGCACGACGTCGTGCTCGAGCACGTGCGCTCGGCCGCGCAGCAGGGCGCGACGCAGATCATGATCCAGGGCGGCGTCAACCCGGAGTTGGGCTTGCCATGGTTCGAGCAGCTCTTCCGGCGCGTCGCTGCCGAGTTTCCGCGGGTCGACATCCACTCGCTCTCGGTCTCGGAGATCGCCGGCCTCGCGCAGATCGAGAACAGCTCGCCGCGCGAGATCCTGGTGCGGCTCAAGGCCGCTGGGATGAAGTCGCTCCCGGGCGCCGGTGCCGAGATCCTGGTCGAGCGGGTGCGTAAGCGTATTTCCGCGCGCAAGATCCAGCCCCAAGACTGGATTGGGATCATGCGTGACGCGCAGTTGCTCGGCATGCCGACGACGGCCACGATGATGTTCGGCTCGATCGAGACCGACGCGGAGCGGGTCGAGCACATGCGGGTGATCCGCGACCTTCAGGACGAGACGGGCGGCTTCACCGCCTTCATTCCCTGGTATTACGTCCCGTTCAAGACGCCGCTGCGCGGCCGGGAGGCGAGCGGCGTCGAGTACCTGCGCGTGTTGGCCGTCTCGCGGCTCTTCCTCGACAACGTCCCGCACCTCCAGGCCTCGTGGCTCACGCCCGGCCTCAAGCTCGGTCAGCTCGCGCTGTTCTACGGCTGCGACGATATGGGCGGCACGATCCTCGAGGAACAGGTCGTGCACGATGCCGGCGGGGGCAACGAGGCGACGCGCGCCCAGCTCGAGCAGACGATCCGGGGCGCCGGGTTCGTTCCCCTCATCCGCGACACGTACTGGAATTTGCGCGACGACGTCGCGCTCGCGACGGCCTAAACTGCGCTCGACGGCGTATAGACGGACGCATAGTCAAGGCTTAAGAATGTAGTTCTTTGCTCCCGGCGTGATTCGGTGCGCGAGTTCGACATCTGGACGAATGCCGGGCGGGCGCATTTTTCGATCGTGCCCCCAAAGAGCAAAGGAAACCTTAATACAAGCTGCTAACGGGGCCGGTAATCTGGGGCGTCCTGCTGGGTGCCTCAGGGTTCTGTTTACGATTCGTCCCAGACGCAGCGGTGGCCGCAGCTCATCCGTCGGGGGTCCTTTCGAGCTAGGACCGACGCGAAAGCTGTGCTTGCTCTGCGCATTTCCCTTATGGAGATCGCCGACTTGCTTCATGACCGCGGGGTCCCTAGACCCTACTCGATTCGCGCAAGGGCGCAGGGCAGCCGCCCTGTGCTCCGCTGCCTCGTTGCGGCGCTTTTGGCGCTCGCCGTCTGCGTACTGAGCACCCCGTCCGCCTTCGCTGCCGGCGGTGTCTACGGTTCGCTGAGCGGTACCGTCACCGACGCGATCACCCACGCGCCGATCGCGAACGCGACCGTGCGCGCGGTGTCGCCGTCGCAATCGTTCACCGGCCGCACAGACGCGGGTGGACACTTCACGTTGATCGGCGTCTCCGTCGACACGTACTCCATCATCATCTCGGCGCCGGGCCACGCCAGCGTGACCATCCCGGGCGTCACGGTGTATGGCGACCAGAACAACTCGATCGGGACGGCCTCTTTGGGGCTGCAAACGATCGGTGGAACGCACGCGCATACCAGCGTCTCGAACGCCTACCAGCCGCAACAGACGACGGATGCGTACACGATCAACCCGCAGCAGATCGCGCTGTCGACCGGTAAGGCCGTCTCGACCAACGAGAACGCGGCGCTCCTCTCGGTCCCCGGCATCACCCTGACCAACAACAATTCGTCGATGGGCACCCAGGTCACGATTCGTGGCGGTGCCGCGTACGAAGTCGGCTATCAGCTGGACGGCGTTCCGTTCCGCGAGCCGTTCCTGAACGGCAACGGATCGTTCGGCCTCATGAACGGCGTCGGCAACGTGCAGGTCGTCGAGGGCGCGGGCGACGCGACCCAGGCCGGCGTTGGCGCCGGCGTGATCAACGTGGTCCCGCAGCGCGGCAGCGGTCCCGGATCCGGGACGCTCGACATCGAAGCGGGCGCCCCGAATCGCTACAACCAGTACGGTATCGACTACGGGTTCTCGACGCCCGACAACCGGTTCTCGGAGTACTTCGCGTACGTCGGCGACAACCTGCAGCCGTACTACGGCTACACGTTCACCCCGCAGTATCAGTACGGGAACTACTTCGCCACCCAGCGTGACGAGACGTCGCAGTTCTTGAACAACTTCTTCTTTAAGTTCGGCAAGGACAAGAACCAGCAGATTCAGGTTCTGTACCTGAACATCTCGCAGATCGGATGGGAAGGGAACGCCGGTCCAGGCGGCCTCTACAACCCGACCACGAATCCGAACGCGCTGGTCTACTACCCGTACGACACGCTGACCCAAGGCTTGTGGGGAGAACTCGCGGGCTGGTCGCCGTCGCAGTATGCGAGCTTGATCGGTCTTTCACCCGGCACCCCGGCGACCGACGTGCCGATCACGCAGGGGCAGCAAGCCTTCTCGAACCAGACACGGTTCCTCAAGCTCGAGTACGACAACAACCTGTCGGATTCGACCTACCTCGCCTTCCGGTATTACAACTGGGAGACGCTCCAGTCCGGCGACGATTCGTACACGCTAGGGCCGTGGCAGACCGGTGACCCTGGCATCTCGGATACGTCGACGACGGGCGGACCGACGAGCGGCGTCGGGCTCGACCTCGTCCACCAATTCGGTTCGAATTTGACCGTCACGCTGAACGGTGAGTATGACGTCTTGCGGCCCATCTGGGACGGCTACGAGCCGCAGCTCGAAGCCTATGCCCTCTACGCGGGTGCAGGGCAAGAGGGCGCAACCGGCGCCGACTGGCTTCCTGGCGGCGTCGTGTACGACACGTACTGCCCCGGCGTCGCATACTCGGGCACGGGCCCGCTGCCGAGCTGCGATCCGCGTCTTCCCTCGTGGGGCATCGGGTACAACGGCACCGAGTTCCAGAACTGGGGCGGCGGCATTCGGGTACAGTACAACCCGACAGGCAAGCTGCACCTCGACCTCGGCGTTCGCGACGAAGGGCAGAACCAGCACTGGTACGGCCAGCTCGGCCAGTACGGCGAAGGTGCTCCCTCGACCGGTGTGACGACGGGTGGTGTCACGGTGCCGATCAATAATCCGTACGACGTGCTCACCACGTCGTGGACCAACAACGTCCTGCATCCGACGGCACTCGAACCGCGCGGCGCCGCCTCGTATCAGTTCGATCCGAACGACTCGATCCGCGTCAGCTACGGCCGCTCAGCGGTCTTCGCCAACGCGCAGACGGGCGGCACGCCGTTCCACCTCTACGGAATCCAACCGTACCTGAGCATCCCGGCCAAGGCCGGCTCGATGTGCGGCTGGGCGGCCACCGCGCTCTTCCCCTGCCAGTCGTATGCCGCCGAGCTCTACTGGGCCGGTGACAATCTGGAAGCGCCGGACGCCGGCAACGGACTTCCCGCGATCTACAACAACTACGACTTCAGCTACAACCACCTCTTCTCGAACGGCATGGGCATGCGCATCACGCCGTTCTACAAGGAAGGCACGGACCTGCCGACGTTCTTCCTGCTCAACCCGGTGCTCGGCATCTTCGCCGTCTCCAACCAGGGCTTGAACAAGACGACCGGCGCGGAGTTCGACCTGACGACCCCGCAGCGGGCGGTCGGTATCTCCGGCTTCTTCGCGGCAACGTATCAGAACGTGTTGAGCACGACGGCGCCGTTCACGACCGCTGAGAACGCGGTTCCGCTGGTGTCTTCCGCTTCGCTCGCGCTGCACGACCTCTATCGTGCGGGTTACGTCTCGCCGGCGTCGTTCCGTATCGGCGGCACCGACCAGTACAAGAGCGGGTTCAGCATCAGCCCGCAGATCGAAACGAACATCGGGTATCCGTACTCCATCGGCAACATGATCGCCGCGGAGATCGGGCCGGGTGTCTATGCGAACATTCCGCAGGTCGACTTCGGTCCCGGCATCACCGGCGGTAATGCCAGCTTGATCGGCGGCTCCCCGGGCGCGGCGGTCGCGACCAACTACTACGATCCGTCCGATCCGGGCAGCTCGTCCCATCCGAACATCGACGCGACGCGCGGTACGCCGGGCACGTCGGCGAACGGCGGCTACCTCTCGCACTGGAACATGAACGCGGCGGTGACGCTGCAGTACAAATGGGGTCGCAGCACGATCGGTATCCAGTTCCTGAACCTGTTCGGGAATGCGTACAACGGTACGGTGCCCTCGATCAACCCGTGGTACCAGCCTGTTGCCAACGGCAAGAGCGGTCCTCAGACGGGTTCCGAGTCGTGCGTCAGCCAGACCGGCTCCGCTCGCGGATGCTGGGGTAGCGCTCCGATCGATACGTACGCGTATACGAACGGTGCTTATCTCCTCACGAACGGAAACTTCACGGCAGGTGCCCCAACGCTCGGTCCGGGCCAGCCGTTCACCACCCAACTCTTCTACCAGCTAAAGATTTAACGCACAATGAAACTCTTTCACTATAAGACGCTCGTGGCGTTGGGAGCGGCTGGAGTTGCGCTGGCCGGTTGCGGCTCGGGCAACGCCCTGACCGCTCCGCACCAGGCCAACGTTGCCACGAACAGCCTCCAGTTTGCAGTCGGGACTGCGAACTTGTTTAACGCCGCCACGGCGCTCAACGTCGTGGCGACCTACCGTCAACCCGGCGGCGGGTACCACCCCGGCGACAGTGGCGCCTTGACGGACACGCCGACCATCGTGTTGCCCGGGGCCATCGCCGCGCTGACGGTGGGTACCCCGACCGCGTACGACGCCTGCTCCACTGTCCCGACGGGGCCGTCAACGACCGAGCTGGGAACACCCGACATCACGTCGAGTTCCCAGGTCCCGGGCACGACGGCCGTGACGAGCTTCGGCCAGTCCGGCGGCGTGTTCGGCCTCGGAATCGAGCCGTTCAACGCAACCGGCCAAGCCGATTGCACCGTTCCTCTGCCCAATGAAACCGGGACGCCGTTCCAGGTCCCGCCCTACGCGATTCCGCTCTATGACGCCTCGTCGCCGACCAACACGGCGACGGGCGATCCCAACGCGGTCGTGGCGTGGGGCGGACCGCCGGCGTTCGTGCTCCCCGATAGCGGCGGCACGTCGGTGGCCTACAGCGGGAACTATCCTACCGGGACCGCGGGCATATCCGAAGGGATCGACGTCTTCGCCGGCGTCGCGCCGGTCGCCAGCGGAACGTACACGCTCAACGTCGCCGTCCCGGCGAACTCGGGCACAATCACGCAGAGCAAGAGCTTTACGCTGCCTGCGGGGCTCAAGGTCATCGGCGACTCGGTCGCTCCGACGTTCGTTCCCGATGCGGCAGGCGACGGGGGCGGCACGTTGGCGGTCACCCTTCCGGCGAACGCGACCGAAGCCTATGTCGAGATCGTCGACTACGGGCCCATCCAGCCCGCGGCGGGCGCGAGCAGCTGCAACGGCAGTGCTGTGACGAACCCGAACACGGGTGCAACCTCGGTGTATTACACCCTCGAGACCACCACGGGCGGCACGCTCACGCTGCCGCCGGCGCTCGGCCCCGGCGGTGCCCCGACGATCTGCACCGCCGCCCAGAACACGGCCGTGAACGGCGGGACGGCAACGAGCGACGATCAGATCGCGATCCAACTCATTTCGTTCGATTACGATCTGTACGGCGCGTCCTACCCGAACAGCAACGGCGTGCCCTCGCCGCCGCAGATCCTGGCGAATACGTCCGACGACATTGGTATCTCGCCGGCGATCTGTCAGGTCGGTGCGACCCCATGCACCCCCACCGCGTTGCCTCTCCTCCGTGCGCGTAAGCACGGCGCGGCTGCAACGATTCACCGGCCTGCGGCGCTGATCAGGCGCTAAGCGCCTCGGCGTCCAGCCAACGAGAACGGCCCCCGCGAAAGCGGGGGCCGTTTCTCATGTCCTCAGATCGCGGTGCGGATCGTCGCCGCGCCGAGGACCTCGTCGCCGGCGAGGTCGAGCAGTGCGACGAGCTGCCCGGGACTGACCGCGCGCTGCGGCTCGGCGAAGACGAGCCGCAGGGTCCCGTCGGCATCGACCGATGCGCGCGCGGGCGCCGGCTGCGAGCGGTAGCGAATCATCGCGAGCACGTCGACGGCGTCGCCGGCGAAGCGCTCGGGCCGGATCAGATTGACCTCGTCAGCGACGAGGCCGTCGACGGAGAGCTCGTCTTCGCGGCCGATGACGATCGTGTTGGTCGCGGCGTCGACGCGCGTGACGTAGCGTGGGCCGTCGTTCACGGCCGGCAGGCCACGGCGCTGGCCGACCGTGTAGCCGCCGATGCCGGAATGGACGCCGACGACCGCACCGTCGGCGGTGACGACCTCGCCCGGGTGCGCGGTTTGCGGGGCGAGCCGCGCGAGCACCTCGCGGTAGTCGCCGCCTTCGACGAAGCAGATATCCTGCGACTCGGTCTTGTCGGCGACCGCCATCCCGAGCCGGGCCGCGTGCCCCCGGGTCTGTTCTTTGGTCAGCTCGCCCAGCGGGAGGAGAAGCCCGGCGAGCTGCGCGGGCGTCAGTTGCGCGAGCGCGTAGGCCTGGTCCTTGGGCGAGGTGCTGCGATAGAGGTGGGGGCCGTCGGCTGCGTGCTCCAGGCGGGCGTAGTGCCCGGTCGCGACGTAGCGTGCGCCCAGTCGGTCGGCGTAGGCCCGCAGCGTGCCGAGCTTGACCTCGTTGTTGCACGACACGCACGGGTTGGGCGTCCGGCCGGCGGCGTAATCGCGAGCAAAGCGCTCGACGACGCCGCGGCGGAACGCCTCCTCGAAGTCGAGGACATAGTGCGGAATCCCCAGCGTCGCCGCGCTGCGGCGCGCGTCGTCGAAGTCGTCGGCACCGCAGCACGACTTGGCGTGCGCGGGCTTCGTGGGAGCATACATCTTCATCGTGACGCCGACCACGTCGAAGCCCGCCTCCACCAAGAGGCCGGCCGCCACCGCTGAATCGACGCCACCGCTCATCGCGGCGACGACACGTGTCCGTTCGCTCATTCGTCTCCGAGACTGTAACACGCGACCAGGAGAACGGGGTGCGCCCGCAAAGGTGCGGACATGCCTGCGCTCGGGGACGGATTCCGAAGCGCGCGGGAAGCGCGCGGATTGACGCTCTCGGACGTTGCCGAACAGATTCACATCCGTTCGGTCTACCTGCACGCCATCGAGACCGAAGAGTGGCCGGCGATCGGCGCGCCCGTCTACGTGCGCGGCTTCATTCGTACGTATGCGCGCTTTCTTGGGCTTGACGCCGAGGCAGCCGTCGCCGCGTTCAACGAGACCGTGCCGAGCGAACGGCCGCCCGTGCCGGCCGCTACGGCCGAGCGCGAGCGCCGCGGGCTCTCGCCCTGGGCGATCGGCGCGACCGTGGTCGCTCTGATCCTGGTCGCGATCGTCGCCTTCGAGTATTTCTCGTACGCGCAGAACGCCCAGACGGTCGCCTCGCAACCGCAGCCGGCGGCGAGCGGGTCCCAGGCCGGGACCGCG
>JBEKAU010000095.1:0-8010 GCA_050015755.1 Vulcanimicrobiaceae bacterium
CTGGGAAGCTGCCAACCGCGATCGTCTGACCGGGCTGCCGAACCGGCTTTCGCTGGAAGCGACGCTGGACGAGTTGATCGCGCGCGAGGGGGAGCACCGCTTCGCGCTGCTCTTCGTCGACGTCGATCGCTTCAAGGGCATCAACGACCTCCTCGGCCACGACGTCGGCGACGAGGTGCTGCGCATCGTGGCGGGCCGCATCGCCGAGGCATTGCGCGAAGGCGATCTCGTCGCCCGACCGGGCGGCGATGAGTTCATCGCGCTGCTGCCGACGATCTCCAGCAGCGCCGACGTCGACATCGTTGCCCAGCGGATCATCCGGCTCGTGCGCCGACCGATCACGATCGACGGTCGCGAGATGGTCGTCGGCGCGAGCGTCGGGATCGCAATCTGCCCCGACCACGGGCGGGTGGCGCGGGTCCTGGTATCGCGCGCCGATCTCGCGATGTACCGCGCCAAGCGGCGCGGCGGCAACGCGCACGCGCACTTCGAGGCCGCGATGGAAACCGAGATGGCAGAGCGCCTGACGGTGGAGACCGAGTTGCGGCGCGCGCTCGAGCGCGGCGAGTTGCGCGTGCACTATCAGCCGATCGTGGAGGTCGGCACCACCGAGCTGGTCGGTTGCGAGGCGCTCGTGCGCTGGCAGCACCCGCTCCGCGGACTGATCGGCCCCGAGCACTTCTTGGCGATCGCCGAGGAGACGGGCTTGATCGTCGACATCGATCGTTGGGTCATGAGCGAAGCGATGCGTGACGTGGGGACGCTGCGTGCGGCGCTGCCCGATTTCGCGCTGGCCGTCAACGCCTCGCCGCTGGCGCTGCGGCTGCCGGGCTTCGGTGACGAGATCATCGCGCTGGCCGCGCGGCGCGGCTTTCCGCTCGACGCGCTCACGCTGGAGATCACCGAGCAGATCGCCGTCGAGCCCGACGCCGTCCCGCTGCTGGACGGTTTGGCGGCGGCCGGCGTGACGATCGCCATCGACGACTTCGGTGTCGGCTACAGCTCGCTGGCGTATCTCGCGAGGCTGCCGATCGGCGTCATGAAGCTCGACCGCTCGTTCCTGACTGGGATCGCGGACAACCCGCGCAGCCGGCTGTTGGTGCGCTCGATCGTCACCATGGCGCACGGGCTGGCGTTGCAAGTCGTCGCCGAAGGCGTCGAGCACGAGGACGAGTTGCGGTTCATTCGCGCCATCGGCTGCGACTACGCCCAGGGCTTCTGCTTCTCGAAGGCCCTCCCGCTCCACGAATTGGCCCGACTGGTCGCCCGCCGTGGCGCGGCCCTAGCTGGCCGGGCCTCCTAACTAAGCGATTGGCCGTTCGCTGAGGGTGAACTCCTAAGGAATACGGAGTGACAACGGAGAAATTCGTTGGTCGGGGCGAAACTCGGGCCGCGGGTCCAGCGTAGCTCCGGCGACCGACGAGAGGACGGTCTCTCCGTTATGTGGCTGACGCGTTTCTCGATCCAGCGCCCGATCATCGTTGCCATGCTGTTCATCGCGCTCGCGGTGTACGGTACGGTCTCGTACTTCGCTCTCGGCAAGAACTCGCAGCCGAACGTGAACTTCCCCATCGTGGTGGTCATCGCGTCCTATCCGGGCGCCTCACCGGCCGAGATGGAACGGCTGATCATCAAGCCCGTCGAGGATCAAATCGACGGCATCGACCATCTCGATGAGATGACCGCGACGGCCCAAGAAGGCTCGGCGGTCGTCGTCGTGCAGTTCAAGCTCGGCACCGATCTCGATCTCGCCGCGATCGACGTGCAGCGCCGCGTCGACACCGCCCGCGTCTACATGCCAACCGACCTCGACCCGCCGGTGGTGCAGAAGAATGGCGCCGACGCCCCCGTCCTCACGTATGCGGTCGACTCGAAGGTCATGACGGCTTCGGCCCTGGCCGACATGCTGAACGATCGTGTCATCTCCGACATCCGCCACATCCCCAACGTGCAGAGCGTCGACCTCGAAGGCGCCGCCGTCCGCGAATTCGACGTCGATGCCGATCCGCTGCGCCTGATGGGCGCCAACGCGTCGCTGCAGGACGTCTTCAACGCGATCACCTCGAACAACAGCAACCTGCCCGGCGGCCGCGTCGACGCGCCGTCGGTCGAGACCGCGATGTCGGTCCATGCCGAGGTCAACTCGGCCGACGACATCGCCGCGCTCCCGCTCCCGATCACGACCGGCTTGCTCGTCACCGGCAGTACCCTGAAGATCGGCGACGTGGCCAAAGTGACGGACACGCATCAGGAACAGCGCCTGATCTCGCACATGAACGGCCACCCGGGCCTGATCCTCGACATCAACCGCACGATCACGTCCGACGAGGTCGGGACGACCAAGATCGTGCGCCAGCAGATGCTCGACGAGGTGGAGAAGAAGTACCCGCAGATCGAGTTCCACGAGCTGTTCGCGCCGGCCGACTACACCCAGGCCTCGCTCAACGGCGTCCTGCAGTCGCTCTTCGAGGGCGTCTTCCTGACCGCGATCGTGTTGATGCTCTTCCTGCACGCTTGGCGGAACGCGGCCGTCGTCATGATCGCGATTCCGGCCTCGCTGCTGGCCACGTTCGTCGTCATGCGGCTGCTCAATCTCACGCTCGACAACGTCTCCCTGATGGGCCTCTCGCTGATCATCGGGATCCTGGTCGACGACTCGATCGTCGTGCTCGAAAACATCACCCGACATCGCGACTTGGGGCAGTCGCCGACCGACGCCGCGATCAGCGGCCGGACCGAGATCGGCGGCGCTGCGATCGCGATCACGCTGGTCGACGTGGTCGTCTTCCTGCCGCTGGCTTTCCTCTCTGGATTCGTCGGCGAGTACATGAAGGAGTTCGGGATCGTCGTCACCGTCGCGACGCTCTTCTCGCTGTTCGTCTCGTTCACGCTCACGCCGGTCCTGGCTGCGAAGTGGTCGGTGCTCAAGCGCTCGAGCGCGCCGCCGCCGTACCTGGTATGGTTCCAAGTCGGCTTCGAACGGCTCACCGCATGGTACAAGGAGCGCGCCCTCCCGCTCGCCCTGCGCCACCGCTGGATGACCTTCTGGTTGAGCGCGCTCGCGGTGATCAATTCGTTCACCCTGATCGCCGGTGCGCAAGCGATGTACGGGATCGCGCTCGTCGACGTCGTCCTCGCCGCGGGCGTTCTGTTCTGGATGATCGTCGGTCGTGCGCTCCACGGCTCGCGCATCGTCGGAGGCATTCGCGTCGGGTTCCATGGCGGTGCGTCGGTCGCGAGCATCGGCGGACTGCTCGGGATCGCCGGGTTGATGGCGCTGCTCGCGGTGACCTCGACGAGCGTGCAGACGGAGTTCGTGCCCGATCAGAAGAGCGGACAGATCCATGGGGATCTGACGTATCCGGTTGGCACGCCGCTGGCGACGACCGAAGCGGCGCTGGTGCGCATCGAGCACGCCGTGCTCGCGCAGGTGCCGGGGGTCGACACCGTGCGCACGTACGCGGGCTCCAAGCCCGATGGTTGGGGCTCGACCGACGGCGGCTTCGTCGGCAACTTCAACGTGACGCTCAAGAAAGACAAGCGCAAGACGCAAGACGACGTCGTGGCGAAGCTGCGAGAGATTCTGCCCGACCTGGCTAAGGGCGGCGAGGTCACCGTCTCGGGGCGCGGCGGCGGCGGCAGTGGGTTGCCGATCTCGTACACGCTCTCGGGACCGCCCGACCAGATCGGCGCGGCAGCCGACAAACTCGCGGCCTACATTCGCTCGATTCCGGGTACGGTCAACGTGCAGACCGGCGCCGAGCTCGACGCGCCGCATTTGACGGTGAAGATCGATCCGGCGCGTGCCGCGGTACTGGGTGTCTCACCGGGCGCAGCGGGGACGGTCGCACGCGCAGCCGTCGGCGGCATCGTCGCGACCAAGGTGCGTACCTGGAACGGTCTGGTCAACGTGCTCTTGCAGTACCCAGTCGCCGAGCGGAACTCGATCGCCGAGATCGAGCGCATCCCGGTGCGCTCGAACGACGGCACGACGATGGTGCCGCTCAGCCGCGTGGCGAGCTTCACGTGGGACCGTGCGCCGACGAAGATCGAGCACGTCGACAAGCAAGTCATCGTCCGCGTCAACGGCGATATCGATCACGACAAGACGACGCTGGGCGTGGTCGCGGGCCTGGTCAACGCGAAGCTCAAGGAGCCGGGCTTCCTGCCCTCGGGCGTGACACTCGGCAGCGAAGGCGACACGAAGTTCTTCGCGGAGTTCCTCAACTCGATGGCCTTCGCGCTGCTCACCTCGATCGCACTGATCTACTGCTTGATGGTCGTGCTCTACGGCTCGTTCCTCACGCCGTTCGTGATCATGTTCTCGATCCCGGTGGCGATCATCGGCGCCTTGCTGGCGCTCGCACTCGGCCACCAGACGATCAACCTGTTCTCGGCGATCGGTTTGATCATGCTCTTCGGCCTGGTCGCCAAGAACGGGATCTTGCTGGTCGACTACGCCAACACGCTGCGCAGACGCGGGCTGACCTACGTCGAGGCGATCCTCGCGTCGGGAGGCACCCGCTTGCGGCCGATCGTGATGACGACCGCGGCGATGGTGTTCGGCATGCTGCCGCTTGCGCTCGGCCGTACCGAGGGTGCGGAAATCCGGCAGTCGATGGGCGTCGTACTCATCGGCGGTCTGCTCAGCTCGCTGTTCCTCACGCTGTTCCTGGTGCCGACGACGTTCGTGACCGCCAACCGGCTTGCCGATTGGTTCACGCGTGGTCGCAAGCGCGCGCACGCCGACGACGTGCCGAGCGCGATCGCGGATGGCGAGCCCTCGCTGCCGCGCATGCCGGCCGGCGCGTTCAACGATTAAAAACCGGGAAACGAACGCGAGAGGACAGTCGCGTCTCGGGTAAGGGGACTTCCGTCATCATTCAACTGGAGGTCCCTGCCCGCATGCCATTTTTCACACCAGCCAAGCGGCTGGGCGCGGTCGCTGCGGCGATCGCGCTCGGAGCAAGCATCGGCGTACCGGCACTCGCGCAAGACGATAGCGCGCCGGTAAGCGTGTCCGTGAACGGCCAACCGATTCAACTCAATCCGCCGCCGACCGAGCGGGCGGGCCGCGTCTTCGTCCCGCTGCGCGGTGTCTTCGAGAACCTCGGCGCAACGGTCGTCTACGCGAACGGTCAGATCAACGCCAGCGATCATCGCCACACCATCTCGCTGCACGTCGGCTCGACCGACGCCGTCGTCGACGGCCAGCAGCAGACGCTCGACGTCGCTCCGTTCATCATCGGCGCGTCGACGTACGTCCCCCTTCGCTTCATCTCGCAATCGCTCGGCGCGCACGTGAACTGGGACAACCAGACTCGTCTCGTCGCGATTAACATGGGTGGCGGTCCGCCGCCGGAAGTCGTCCCGGCGAATCCGCAAGGCCCCCCGCCTGGCGCCGGTCAGAATCCGAACATGAGCCCGGTGCGGTTGATCGACGAGTTGCCGCATCCTGACCAGACCGTGCGCGCGGATCGACCGACCGTGCAGGCGTCGTTCGCCGACGGCCAAGTCGATCCGAACGACGTCAAGGTGTTCTTCGACGGCCGCGATGTGACCGGCAACGCGTACATCTCGCCCCGCGGCATCACCTACACGCCGAACTCCGACATCCCGGCGGGTCCGCACGACGTGCGGGTTGTCGGTGTCGACCGCGCCGGTGCGCACTTCGAGCGCAGCTGGCACTTCGCGACCGGTGAACACACCGTCGGCGAAGCGCCGGTGCCGCATGCGATCGCAATCGTCGGCGTGACGCCCTCGCCCGACCAGAACGTGCCCGGTATCTTCCGGGTTCGCGGTCGCACGATGCCGGGCGCGACGGTCACCGTCGAGGTCGGCTTGACGCAAGGCGAACAGCAGTTCCTCGCCGCGCGCGGCGCGTTCGCCACCAATAGCTCCGTGCAGAACACGGTGACGGCGGGTCCGAACGGTGACTTCGAGTCACCGGTCGACTCGGGCGCACCGCCCGGATCGCTGCTCGGCATCGCGATCAGCGCCATCGATCCCGCCACCGGCGGCAGCGCCGACCCGGTGCGCTACGTCGTCCGCGTCCAATAACCGAGAGCATTCCCGATCCCCAGACGCCGGTTCCCCGAAAGGGGACCGGCTTTTTTATGCGGTCTTCTCGACCCAGGCGATCGCGCGGGCCAGGATCTCCGGCTGACGATCGGTCCACAACTGCATCCCGCTGGCGGCGGTGCCGGGATAGACGAAGACTTCCGACGGCGGACCGGCGATGGCGGTGAACCCGGGCGCCGAGCGCGCCGATGCTTCGTCGTCGGCCCCGTAGATGAGGTAGCAGGAGCGGGGCGCGAATGCGCCCGCGCCGCCCAGGGCGCGCGCGCGTTCTTCATCGAGCGAGATGCAGACCGTCGTGTGGCCGCCCCAGCCGCGGCCGGCCCCGGCGTACGCGAGGTCGGCACCGAAGCCGGCCCCGATCAGCGCGATCCGGCCTGCTTCGTGCTTGGGCTGGCGGCCCGCGAAGGCGACGGCAGCGCGGACGTCGGCGGGGTAGACGTGCGAGGAAGTCAGGTCGAATGGATCGACCCGGAGCAGGGCGTGGCGCATGTCTTGTCTCACCGATTCGCCGTGGCCGCGCAGATCGAAGCTGAGCACGTTCCAACCGCGCGAGCGGAACAGGGGCAAGTACGGATCCCAGCTATGGCGGTCCGCGTCGGCATCGTGCACGAGAATCGCGGTCAAGCCGCGTTCGGCGTGACTTTCCACGTAAGTACCGCGCATGTGAACGCTATCTTCGCTCAGGAAAGTCACGGCACGCCCCACGTGCAACGGCCCGTGCGTCATCTCGGCTGGATTCCGGCGTAGGCGTGCAGCGGCCTCCTCGCGTTGCCTTGGTTACCGGGGGAGCAGGCGGCCTGGGCCGCGGTTTGGTTGCGGCGTTGGCGCGCGACGGGCGGCGCATCGCGTTCACGTATCGGCCGCACGGGACGTCACCCGAGGCGACGCTCGCGCTCGCGCGCGAATACGATCCCGACGCACTCGCGCTCGCAGCCGATCACTTCGACCCACTCATTGCCGCGCAGGTGGTCGCGCAGGTCGAGGCCGCGCGCGGTCCGATCGACATCCTCGTCCATGGGGTCGGTCCGATCGTCGTGCGGCGTTTCGCGAACAGCACGCCGGCCGACTACGAAGCGATGGTCGCCGGCAATCTCGGCTCGTCGGTCGCGTTGGCGTTCGCCGTCCTTCCCGGGATGCGCGAGCGGCATTTCGGCCGGATCGTCTTCTTCGGGATGAACGGTTCGCATGTCACCCAGCCGGCGCGTGGGATGGCACTCTACGGTGCGGCGAAGGCGGCGGTCGTGACGTTCGCGCGGACGCTGGCGCTCGAAGAGGCCGCCTTCGGCATTACGGTCAACGTTGTCGAGCCCGGTGATATCCGGGAGAAAGACGCGGACCGTGCGAGCGCGGGGACGATCGCGGCGCGCAACCCGACCGGCCATGCCGGCTCGTGGGAAGACGTAGCCGACGCCGTCCGCTTCGCCACGCAGGACGCGGGTGGGTTCCTCAACGGGATGGTGATCGGCGTGAACGGCGGGCTGACGGAGCCGCACGAGTGAAGCTGCGCTACGCGACGTGGATCATCGTCGCGCTGGTTACCGTGCTGCGTGCGATCGCCGCCGCGAAGGTCCCGCTCACCGGCGACGAGGCCTACTATTGGGAGTGGAGCAAGCACCTCGCGCTCGGCTACGCCGACCATCCGCCGATGGTCGCCTATTTGATCTTGCCGTTCGTGTGGTCGACCGCGAACCCGTTCTGGATTCGGCTGCCGTTCCTGTTGTGCGGCGTCGTCGCGACGCTCGCCGCGGCTGCGACCGCGCGCCGCTTGACCGGCGACGAGCGGGCGGGATTGGTCACCGCGCTCGCGGTCACGCTGGCGCCGATGTGCTCGGTGCTCTCCGTGATGGCGACGCCCGACGGCCCGTTGATGGCCGGCTGGGCCGCGTGTCTGTACTGCACGGTCCGCGCATCGCAGACGGCGCGCCGGCG
>JBEKAU010000096.1:0-7992 GCA_050015755.1 Vulcanimicrobiaceae bacterium
GGATCGGCGGCACGACGATACCCAGCTCGCGGGCCGCGTGACGGCGGATCATCGTAATGCGCTCGAGCAGATCGCCGCCCTGTGAGACGTCGACCAGCGGGATCAGCCCGAAGCCGATCTCGAGCTCCATCGGATCGTACGAGAGCAGCGGGACGACCGACTCGGCCGGCTTGACCGCCGGCTGCGCGGTCGAGCCGCTGACGCCGGGCGCGCCGGCCTTGCCGGGGATCGCGCCCTTGGCGGTCTCGGCCTTGAGCTTGAGCATCACCCGCCGCTGGCGGAAGAACAACCCGAAGCAGATCGCCGACATCAGCAGCATCGGGATCGGCGGCATCCCGAAGAACGCGAAGACGAAGAGCAGACTGCCGGCGATCGCCAGCGCACGCGGCTCCTGGATGAGCTGACGCGAGAGGTCGTGGCCGAACGAGCCTTCGGCGGCGGCCCGGGTGACGATGATACCGGTCGCGGTCGAAATCAGCAGCGCCGGGATCTGCGTGACGATGCCTTCACCGATCGTCAGCAGCGTGTACCGCTGCAGCGCTTCGACCACCGACATCCCCTGCTGGACGATGCCGATGACGAAGCCGCCGATGATGTTGACGAAGACGATGATGACGGCCGCGATCGCGTCGCCGCGCACGAACTTGGACGCACCGTCCATCGCGCCGTAGAAGTCAGCCGCGCGCTGGATGTCCTTGCGGCGCTGGCGCGCTTCGGCTTCGGTGATGAGGCCGGCGTTGAGGTCGGCGTCGACGGCTAGCTGTTTGCCGGGCATCGCGTCCAAGGTGAAGCGGGCCGCGACTTCCGCGACGCGGCCGGCACCGTTGGTGATGACGACGAACTGGATGACGATCAGGATCGCGAAGATCACGATACCGACCGCGTAGTTGCCGCCGACGACGACGTTGCCGAACGCCTCGATGACCTGCCCCGCATATGCGTGCAAGAGGATCGAGCGCGTCCCGGTGATGTTCAGCGAGAGCCGGAAGAGCGTGACGATGAGCAGCAGCGTCGGGAAGACGCTGAAGGCCAGTGCGTTCTCGGTATAGAGCGTGGTCAGCAAGATGACCAGCGCCAGTGAGATGTTGACCGAGAGCAGCAGGTCGAGCACCCATGGCGCGACCGGGACGATCATCAGGACGACCAGCAATACCGAAGCCGCGGCCACCCAGACGTGCGACGTCGACGCCAGGCGGTCGATCAGGTTCGGACGCGACGGGGCGGCCGTCGCCACTAGGTCACGGACTCCACGTTGCTACTACCATCGGCGAAACGGCGGCGCAACGTAAGCGCGCCGCACCCCGAGCAGGGGCCTCCTCCAACCGGGCGCCGCTCCGCTTGGGCCGGCGTCATGCGATGGTCCGATGCTTGAGCTTGTAGACGAAGGCGATGACCTGCGCCACGGCCGCGTAGAGGTCGGCCGGGACCGGCGAGTCGAGCTCGACCTTCGCGTAGAGCGTGCGAGCGAGCGGGGCGTTCTCGACGATCGGGATCTTGTGCTCCTCGGCCAGCTCGCGGATGCGGCGGGCGAGCAGGTCGGCCCCCTTGGCGGTCAGGACCGGGGCGTCCATCGTCACTTCGTCCCACTCCAGGGCGATGGCGAAGTGGGTCGGGTTGGTGACGACGACGGTCGCCTTGGGCACCGCCGCCATCATGCGCTTGCGGGCCATGGCACGGGCGCGCTGACGCAGCGCGGCACGGGCCTCGGGGTTGCCTTCCGACTGCCGCTGCTCGTCCTTGACCTCGGTCTTGGTCATCTTGAGCGACTGCTCGAGGCGCCGGCGCTCCCAGGCGTAGTCGGCGAAACCCAGCAGCAACAGGAAGATGCCGACCCGGATCCCGATCCCGTACACGATCCCCTCGATGGTGGTCAACAGGTCGTGCGGCGAGGCGTGCGCGAGGGCGTAGAGCGTCGTGATGTTGCCGCGGATCCCCATCCAGCAGATCACGATCACCACCGAGAGCTTGAGCATCTGCTTGGCGAATTGCACCAGCGTCTGCGGTGAGAAAAAGACGCGCTGGAATCCGGCCAGCGGGTTGAGCTTTCCGAAGTTCGGGACGAGCAGCTTGGGCGCCCACAGAAAACCGAACTGCAGCACGTTGGCCAGGATCGCGAGCGTCAGCGCCGACAGGAACGCGAGCCCGATCAGACCGATGTACGGCTGGAGCGCGCGCGCGAAGAGACCGCCGATCGTTCCGTACGTCAACGGCTCGCGTGAACCGGCGGCCAGGATCGTGATCTGGAAGGCCTGCAAGCTCGCGCCGACCGCGGCCATGAAGCCCAAGTGCAGGGCGGTCACGATCGCGATGAAGATCGCCGACTGGCCGATGTCGTGGGAGCGCGGGACCTGTCCGCGTTCGCGCGCTTCGGCGCGGCGTTTGGGAGTCGGTTTCTCGGTGGCTTCGGGTTTGGCCATCGCTTACGGTCCCTGCGGCCCCATCGCGCGCAGCACGGTGTCCATCTGGCGCCCCGACTGGTCGACCAGGCCCGGGAAGACCGCGCCGAGCAGCGGGATCGACACGATCAGCATCACCAAGCCGATCCCGATTTGCAGCGGGAAGCCGACGACGAAGACGTTCATCTGCGGCGCGACGCGCGCCATCAGCCCGAGCATCACGTTGACCAGGAACAGCGAGACGGCGACCGGCGCGGCGATCTGCAGCACCACGAGCAAGGCGCCGGTGAAGAATCCCATCACGTCCCCGGTCAGGAAGTCCGGCGCCGACGCATAGGGGAGCGGCACGAGCGCGAACGAGCGCGCCATCCCCGCGATCAGCAGATGGTGGCCGTTGATGGCGAGGTAGAGCAGGGTCCCCAGCGTCAGCTCGTACTCGCCGATGATGGTGACGTTCTGCGAGGTCTGCGGGTTGATGACGTTCGCGATCGCGAAGCCGATTTGCAGGTCGATGATCTGACCGGCGAACTGGATCCCGGTGAAGAGCAGGTAGGCGACGAACCCGAACACGAGGCCGACGAACAGCTGCGCCAACACGGCGACGGTGAGCGGGCCGAGTTGCATCGGCTCGATCGTCGGCACGGTCGCCACCATCACGAACGTGAAGAGCAGCCCGATCCCGAAGCGCAGGGTACGCGGCAGCTGCTGCTGCGAGAAGATCGGGACCAACGCCAACATCCCGCTGACCCGAACGAGCACGAGCACGATCGTCTCGAAGCGTGCCAAGGTCAGGCCGAAGAGGTTGAAGTCCGTGGTCACTGGGTGAAGGCCGGGATGTTGGTGAAGACGCGGGTCGCGAAGTCGGTCAGCAACGCCAGCATGAACGGGCCGAACAGCAAGATCGCGATCGCGACGACGACGATCTTGGGGATGAACGCCAGCGTCGGCTCCTGGATCTGCGTGACCGCCTGGAAGATCGAGATGATCAACCCGGTCACCAGCCCGAGGAGCAACGCCGGCGCCGTCACCAGCAACGCGACGACAATCGCCTCACGCCCGATCGACAGCGCGGTCGCGTAGGTCATGCGCGCCCTATTTGAAGCTCGCGAAGAGGGCTTGAACGGTGAGGTTCCAGCCGTCGACGAGCAAGAAGATGAGGATCTTGAAGGGGAGCGAGATCAGGACGGGCGGGATCATCATCATGCCCATCGAGAGCAAGACCGAGGCCACGACCATGTCGATGACGATGAACGGGATGTAGATCGCAAAGCCGATCTGGAACGCCGTCTTGAGCTCGCTGATGACGAACGCCGGCACCAGGATGTAGGTCGGGATGTCGGCCTGGGTCGCCGGCTGCGTCTTCTCCTTCGAGAGCGAATAGAACAGCGCGATGTCTTTCTCGCGCGTCTGGCGGAACATGAACGCGCGCAGCGGCCGCTGGGCCTCGTCGAGCGCCTTGACCTGCGACATCTTGCCGCCCAGGTACGGCTGGAGCGCGTTCTTGTTGATGTCCTGGATGACCGGGTTCATGACGAAGAACGTCAGCAGCAGCGAGAGGCCGACCAGCACCTGGGTCGGCGGTACCGCGCTCGTCCCCATCGCGGTGCGCACGAACGAGAGGACGACGACGATCCGGGTGAACGAGGTCATCAGGATCAGAATGGTCGGGGCCAGCGTCAGCACCGTGAGGAGCAGCAGGATCTGCAGCGAGAGCGCGACGTCGCTGGGCTTGGTGGCCGGCGAGATCCCCAGGTTGATGCGCGGGATCGGGATCGTCGGGGGGGTCGGCTGCGCCAATGCAGGCGCCGCAATCGCGAAAAACGCGAACGCGGCGACGAGGGTACCGAGCACGATCAGGAGACGACGATTCACGGTCGGCGAAATCTCTGGGTGAGACGGAGCAGCGCCTCGCGCTGCCCCTCGAGCGCCTTCCGTTGCATCTCGATGTAGGGATCGACGGACTCCGGGGGGATGTCCGCGATGTGGGTCACTCCGGCGGATCCTCCGCCCACCAAATAGTATCGGTCGGCGACCTTCAGGACGTGAACCGTCACGTGCTGGGCCAGCTGGGTCGATTCGACCACGGTGACCAGGCGCTTTCCGGCCGCCGCGACGATGCGGCCGCGATTGAGCAGCCGGACGCCGTAGGTCAGCGCCAACAGCATCAGCGCGACCAGCGCAAGCGCCCAGACGTACGTGAGAACGATGCTCATCGTGACGGGACGCCCGCGGGGCGACTAAACCTTGTCGACGACGGGGTTGAGCTCGCTGATCTTGACCGCGAACTTGTCGTCGACGACGACGACCTCGCCGCGGGCGATCAAGATACTGTTCACGTACAGGTCGATCGGATCGGTCGAGAGCTTGTCGAGCTCGAAGACGCTCCCGGTTTGCATCGAGACGACCTCGCGCAGCGAGAGTTCGGTCTGACCGAGCACCGCCGAGATCTCCAGCGGGACGTCGTGGACCAGATCGAGATTGGCGTGACCGGGGGCCGGCGGGCGCATCTGCGTCGGCGTCATGGCGGTGAACGAGACCGGCTGGCCTTCGTCGACGCGCGCGTTCCGGCGCGCCGGCGGCGGGGGCGGGGCGGCCACGGCGGCGGCAGGTGCCGGCGCGCCCGCGCCCTCGAGGCGGTGCTGCGCGAGGACGTCGAAGTCCAGCGTCACCGTCGTCAAGAAACCTTCACCGAGATCGATGGTCGCGATGAACGTGGCGAACGGCGGCACCGGGAACGCGCCGGCTTCGGCCGCGACCGCCGACTCGATGTCGAGCGGGTCATGGTGCGCGAAGGTCGCCAGCGCTTCGCCCATCGCGCTCGAGACCTGAACGACGGTCTCGGCGATGATCGAGAGCTGCATCGCGTCGAGCTCGCCGCCGTCACTGGTGGTGCCGAGCATCATCTCGACCACCGTGGCGAGGTCGCGCTTGGGGTACCGGGCGACGAAGCTGAGCGACGCGGACGGAATGCGGGTGACCGTCGCGACGACGTCGGGTTCGATGCGGATCGATCCCTCGGTGGCCTGCGAACGAGACGGGCTCGCACTGGCCGTGCTGCGGCCGGCCAGCGTTCCGAAGACCGTGGCGGCGGAGGCGAACATGACGTCCGCGAGGGGACGCAAGGTCTCGGACACCGTTACTCCTCGTTCTCGACGATCTGCGACACGCGTACCGCGAGCTTGTCGCGGTTCACGCCAGGAAACACCTTGAACTTCTCGCGCTCGTTGACGGACGCGGAAAGCGGCTGGTCGACCGGCTTGTCGAACAGCACCAGATCGCCGGGCTGCAACGCGATCAGGTCGCGCAGCGAGACGACGGTCCGGCCCAGTTCGACCTTGACGTCGACCGGCGCCCGCTCGACGTTACGCGCCAACTGCGCGATGTCTTCTTCCGTCACCCCGCGGCCGGCGACGACGGTCGGCGACCACTGGAAGTCGGAGAGCTGCGGCCCGATCGACTGCAGCACCAGGTACGGCAGGCAGAAGTTCATGACGCCCGCCATGTCGCCGACCTTCAGCTCGCACGAGACGAAGGCGACGATCTGGTCGAGCGGGATGATGCGCGGGATGAACTGCGGGTTCGAGTCGAGCGCTTCGATCTTCAGCGAGAGCGTCAGCAGGTAGTTCCACGACTCGCGATAGCTGTTGAGCATGCGGGCCATGAAGCGCTGCATGAGCGTGCGCTCGATGTCGGTCAGGTCGCGGAGCTTCTGCGGGTACCAGCCGGGACCGCCGAGCAGCCGATCGATGATCGAGAACACCAGGTTGAGGTCGACCTGGACGATCCCCGAGCCGGGCAGCGGATCCATCGAGTAGATCGAGAGAATCGACGGGATGCCGATCGAGGCGATGAAGTCGCCGTAGCTGATCTGCTCGAGCGAAACGATCGTCGCTTCGACGCGGGTCCGCAAGTAGACGGACAGCGAGTTGTTCAGCAGCCGGGTGAAGTTGTCGTGCAGCGTGCGCAGCGTCTGCAACTGGTTGTTCGAGAACTTGTCCAGCCGCTTGTTGAAGCGGAAGTCGAACGACTTGACCTTACGCAAGTCACTCGCCTGCGTCCCAGGTTCGGGCGCGGCGAGCTGGTTGACCAGCGCATCGATCTCTTCTTGTGAGAGCATGCTCACGGAGTCGAATTCCCTTCGTTGCCGTTCAGGATCACGACGTCCGTGCGGCGATTCTGCTGGCGGTGAGCGTCGGTGTCGTTGGGATACTTGGGCCGGAATTCGCCGTAGCCTGCAAACGAGATGCGGGTCGGCGCAATCTTATCGTGTTCCACCAGGTAGCGCGTGGCGCTGGTCGCACGGGCTGCCGAAAGCTCCCAGTTCGACGGGTACGCCGAGGTGGCGATCGGGACGTTGTCGGTGTTGCCCTCGACCCGCACGTCGTTGCGCACGTGGCGGATCTGACCGGCGACGTCGTCGAGCAGGGCCTTCGTCTCCGGCCGCAGCTCGGCCGAGCCGGAGTTGTAGAAGGCCTTGTCGCTCAGCAGCGTGATCGTGAGCCCCTGGCGGGTGATCTGGGTCTGGACCTTCTGCTGCAAGTTGCGCTGCGCGATGTAACGGTCGAGCTGCGATTTGACCGCGGCCATGTTGGCTTCTTGGGTCTGGCCCTTGTCGGTCCCGATCGTCCCGCCGTTGGGCGGGTTGTTGATCGCGTCGGTGCTGTTGAAGCCGCCCGAGATCTGGCGCGCCAGGCGCTGAAACTTGACACTCGAGATCGTCGAGATCGCGAACAAGATGATGAACAGCGCCAAGAGCAGGGTGATCATGTCGGCGTACGTCAGCAGCCACCGCATCATCCCCGCGGTTTCCATTTTGGATTCGCCTTGCGCACGCCGGAGGCGTGAGCGGCTCTCTCCTCCGGTCGCGGCCATGCGCTATGCTCCCGCCAAGCCCGGCTCCGGGACACCGCCGCCGGCCTCGATCTCCGTCTCGCGCTCGTCCGGATCGAGGAACGCGTGCAGCTTCTCTTCGAGCAGGCGCGGGTTGTCGCCGGCCTGGATCGAGAGGATGCCTTCGATCATGATCTCGCGCAGCAGCAACTGTTGGCCGGCGCGTTCCTTGATCTTCGAGGCGACCGGGATCCACAGCAAGTTCGCGAGCGAGATGCCGAAGAACGTCGCGACGAACGCTTGCGCGGTCGCGATGCCCAGCGTGCCGGCGACGTTGCCCGAACCGCTCAGCGAACCCAGGCTCTTGAGCATCGCGATCAGACCGAGCACGGTACCGATGATGCCCAGCGTCGGCGAATAGCCGCCCATCGTCATGTAGACGGCCTCGGCCTTGCTGTTGCGCTCTTGGACGAACGCGACTTCGGTCTCGAGGATCTTGCGGATGATGTCGGTATCGCGGCCGTCGATGACCAGCTGGATGCCCTTGCGCATGAAGTCGTCTTCGAGCGCAGCCGCCTCGTTCTCGAGCGCCAGCAGCCCTTCGCGGCGCGCCTTCTCGGCAAACGAGACGAGCGTCGCGATGACTTCGCGCTCGTGATAGACCGGCTCGATGAACGCAGTGCGAAATCCCAGCGTGAGCCCGCGCCAGAAGGTCTGCATGGGGAACGACACCAGCGTCGCGCCGACCGTGCCGAGGAAGACGAGC
>JBEKAU010000097.1:0-7905 GCA_050015755.1 Vulcanimicrobiaceae bacterium
GGTTGATCGAACGCCCGCACCATCACCCGGTGCTGCGCGTGCCGGCGGCGACCCGCGCGGTCGTGTCGTGGAACGCCGAGGCGCCCAGCGGCGCACTGGCGCTGATCGCGCACCGCGTCGACGGCAGCGTCTCCGAACCGCTCCTGTACGTGCGGTGGTCGCCGACCGAACGGCGTTCGCTCGACGGCACCGATCGCAAGACGCGCATCGCGACCGACGTCGTGCGCAGTGACGTCCCGCTTTCGGGGCTGGGTATCGCGACGACGGCGAATTTGGACGCGATCGCGGTCGCGGTGCCGCCGCCGCCCGACGCGTCGGCGCCGGCGCGCGGGCGGATCGCACCGCTCGACGTACCGCCGCTGCATCAGAACGTCCACACCCATCCGGAAGCGCACGGCCGCTGGTGCTCGGCAGCCGCGCTGGCGATGCTGCTGTGCTACCACGGCGTCCACGCCGACGTCGCCGGGGTCGCGCACAGCGTCGAGGACGCCGCCTACGGCGGCACCGGCAATTGGGCGTTCAACGTCGCGTACGCCGGCACGCGCGGACTGCGCGGTGTGGTCGCGTACCTGCGGAGCATCGACCACGTCGCCGCGTTCCTGGCCGCGGGCTTGCCGGTCGCGATCTCGATCGCGTGGGAGGCCGGCGCGTTGCCGGGCGCCCCGCTCGAGCGCAGCGACGGCCACCTGATCGTGGTGCGCGGTTTCGAGTCCGGCACCGTGCTCGTCCACGACCCCGCGCAGCGCGGCGTCGCGACCCGCTATCCGCGCGCCGCGCTCGACCACGCCTTCCGCAGCCACGGCGGCGTCGCGTACCTGGTCGCGCCGCGCGAGCGCAGCACCGAGCTCGTCGTCCTCACCAACGACCCGGCGGCATGAAGGCGCAACCGCAAGACCGGCTCGTCGATGCCGGCGCGGTGCGCGCGGCGCCGCTGCACGTCGTGCTCGTCGAGCCGGAGATTCCGCCCAACACCGGCAACGTCGCGCGCTTGTGCGCGGCGACCGGCTGCGCGCTGCACTTGATCGAACCGCTCGGGTTTCGCATCGACGACCGCGAACTGAAACGCGCCGGTCTGGACTACTGGGACGCGCTCGGCGTCGTCGTGCACCCCTCGCTCGACGCCTTCTTCGCGCGCTTCGATCCCGCGCGCGCGTGGCTGCTCAGCACCCGCGCCCAGCGCCTCTACGCCGACGCGCCGTTCGCCCCGGGCGACGCGCTGGTGTTCGGCAAGGAGACCGCCGGGCTGCCGCAGGCGCTGCTCGACGCGCACCCCGAGCGTGCGCTGCGCATCCCCATGCGCGATGGTGCAGTGCGCTCGATCAACCTCTCGACCGCCGTCGGCGTCGTGACTTACACCGCGCTGGCGACGCTCGGCTTCCCCGGACTGCGCTGACCCGAACGCGACTCCGACGGGAGCCAGAGCGCCAGCACGAACGCGATCAGCGCGAGGGCCGCGATGGCGAGCACCGACGCGGCGACACCGAAGTGATCGGCGATCGCACCGAGCACCGGTGTGAACATCCCGCCCAGCGAGACCGCGAGCCCGAGCGTGATCCCCGAGGCAAGCCCGAGCCGGTTGGGCAGATACTCTTGGCCGAGCACGACGAACGACGCTTGCGCCGAGACGAAGATGAACCCGGTCGGCAACAGGATGAGGATCGCGAGCCACAAGTTGCCGCCGTGCGTGAGCGCGACCAGCAGCGTGAAGAGCACCGCGGTCAAGCCGGTCGACCAGAGCAGGACCGGCTTGCGTCCGACGCGGTCCGAGATCGGCCCGCCGAAGATCGTCCCCAGAACGCCGAAGACGAGGAACGCACTCGTCACCAACCCGCCCACGCCGGACTTCGGTGTCTGGTGCAGCGCCTCGATGACGTAGAGCGGGATCAGCGCGACCGAACCGATGTACGCCATCGAACGGACGACGACGTACGCGCTGAGCTTCCAGAACGATCGCCAGTCGTCGGTTCCGGCCCCGCTCCGCTTGGTGGCATGCGCCGGGACGAAACTCTTGAGTCGACGCAGGTCGAGCAAGACCAGCGCGGCGACGATCGTCACCGGCACGACCGC
Organism: Vulcanimicrobiaceae bacterium; assembly: GCA_050015755.1. Classification (GTDB taxonomy): domain Bacteria; phylum Vulcanimicrobiota; class Vulcanimicrobiia; order Vulcanimicrobiales; family Vulcanimicrobiaceae; genus Vulcanimicrobium. The sequence continues at coordinate 2,068 of JBEKAU010000097.1, forward strand.
GAAGACCGAGCCGTGCAGTCCCCACACGGCGACCAGCCCCGCCGCGAACGTTGGACCGATCGCGAAGCCGACGTTGCCGCCGACGACGAACCAGCGCATCCCGGTCGCCTTCTTCTCGCCGGCGACGTAGTTCGCGAAGCGCGCCGCTTCGGGATGGAAGCACGCGACGCCGATCCCGCTCACCAACGCGGACAGATACAAGAGCGGCAAGGCGTGGAAGACGCCCATCGCCGCGATCCCGCCGCCGGCCAGGAAGATCCCCACCGCGATCAGCCAGGGCATCGAGACGCGGTCGGCGAGATGGCCGATCGAGGGCTGGATGATCGACGACGACGCGGCCTGGCAGAACACCAAGAAGAACGCGGTCGCGACCGAGATGTGGTCCTGCAGGATCAACAGCGGGACCAGGACCGGGATGAAGCTCTGGTTGACGTCGTCGACGACGTGCGCGCTCGCCAAGAGCACCATCGAACGCGGGTCGAAGCGCGACATCAGACGGGCGGCCGCGGGATGCGCCGGAGGAGAGCCTCGAAGCGCGGCTCGCCGCGCAGACGGTCGAACTCGGGGTGGTGCAAGGCCTGCACGATCCAGGGGTCGCGCTCGGCCAGACTCCGCTCGAGCAGTGCCAAGACCTCGTCCGTTTCACCCAGCCCCAGCGCGATCACCGAGAGCAGGTAGGGCGAGACGTAGCGCCCGCGCTCGACCAGCCGGCGCATGGCGGCCGCGGTCGCGCGCGCCTGGTCCTGATCGCCGCGCTGCGCGAGCGCCGAGCCGCGCATCGCGAGGAACGCCTGCTCGTAGCCGTCGGGACACGGCTCACTGCTGAGCGCGACGACTTCGTCGTACTGGCCGGCCAGGCACAGCGCTTGCGCGAGATACAGACGCGTGTGCGGCGAGCCGACGTCGAGTGCGCGCGCGGCGCGCAAGCGCACGATCGCGTCCGCGAAGCGACGCTGAAAGGTCATCGTCACGGCGAGCGAGGTCTGCAACACCGTCGCGTACGGCTCGGCTTCGACGGCGACGGCGAGCGCGCGTGCGGCATCGTCCGCGCGACCGCGAATCACGTCGAGCCAGGCGGCGAACAGCACCGGCTCCGAGCCGTGCGGATCGGCGCTCTTCGCCGTCGCGTACCAGTGTTCGGCCGCCTCGAAGTCGCGGTCGTAGGAACAGGCGACCTGCCCCAGCACCAGGTACGCTTCCAGGGTCGGACCGGCGAGCGCGAGCGCCGTCTGCGCCGATGCGAGCGCCGCCCCGTACGCTTCGTGCGGCGCAATGAACAAGTACTCGGCCGAGAGCGTATAGGCACGCGCGAGACCGGCGTGCGCGGGGCCGAAACGCGGCGCGACCTCGAGCGCGCGGCGGTAATAGTAGATGCTGCGGTGCAGCGAGTCGGCCGTGCGTTTCTCGAAGAAGTAGCGCGCCCGCGCGTACCAGCGCCGCGCAGCGACCTCGCCGCCCCCGCTCGCCGGTTCGCGCCTGGTGACCTGCGCGACGAACCGGTAGCCCCCGTCGTCATCGACCAAGAACGTCGCACGCGGCGAATAGCGCGCGAGCGTGGCGCGCAGCACCTCGACCTGCGCGCGCACGGCGGCCTCGGGGAATCGCTCGCCCTGCCCTGCCAGCTCGGCGATCTCGTCGACGGTGACCGTCTCCCGCGCGTGGCGCACGAAGTACTCGAGCAGCTCGAAGGTCGGTGGCTCGACGCGAATCGCGGTCGCGTGTGAGTCGAGCGCGCGCGCGAACGTGTCGAGCGTAAAGGGCCCGAACACGAAGATCTCGAGCGCCTGCTCCGGGATGGTCACCCACCGTTCTTCTGCGGGCGCCCTCCGCGCGCTTGCCGAAAAGCGGTGCCCGATGAGTGCCTCGACGCTGCGCGCGCTCGAACGACGCGTGGTCGCATGCACGCGGTGCCCCGAGTTGCGCGCGTACTGCGCGAACGTCGGCGCGACGAAGAAGCGCGCGTACCGCGATCAGACCTACTGGGCCAAGCCCGTTCCCGGCTGGGGCGATCCCGCTGCCCGCGTCCTGCTGGTCGGCTTGGCGCCCGGTGCCCACGGGTCGAACCGGACCGGGCGCCCCTTCACCGGGGATGCCAGCGGCGAGTGGCTCTACCGCGCGCTGCACCGCGCCGGTTTCGCGAGCCAACCGCACGCGATCGAGCGCGACGACGGGCTGGTTCTGCACGACGCCTACATCACGGCGGCGGTGCGCTGCGCGCCGCCCGACAACAAGCCCACACCCACGCAGCGGGCAGCCTGCCTGCCGTATCTGCGCGAGGAGTTCGCGGCGCTGGCGAACGTGCAAGTCGTCATAACGCTGGGCAAGCTCGCCGATGACACCGTCCACTCGCTGATTCGTGAAGCGGGCGAGCATCGCACGGTGCGCATGCCGTTCGCCCACCTCGGCGAAGCCGCGGTGATGCTGCCGAGTGGTCGCCCGGCGCACGTGCTGACCTCGTATCACCCCAGCCAGCAAAACACCAACACCGGCGTCCTGACCGAGCCGATGCTCGATGCGGTGTTTGCGCGTGCGCGCGCGCTGCTCAGCGACTGATTGACGCGGCGACGCGCGGGGTATTGGCGAGAGCGACCGGCGTCACGAAACGTGGCGCGCGGGCGTTCCCACGCGTGCTTGCCACGCATATCGTACGCACGCGTTGGGTATCTGTGCGCTCGCCATGAATATCCACATCGACGACCGGGACCTGAGCGCTTTCTTGGTATATGCGAGCCGCGAGCGGAGTCTCGATGCGTCGCTGCGAGCAGCCAACCGCTACGGCCGCTCCGACGAGCACCGCCGGTCGATCGACGCGCTGCGCGAGCTCAACAAGAAGATGCTCTTCCGCGAGACGCGCCGCGACACGCACTCGTTCTAAAATGCTATGACGGTTGCGGTGGCGTGACGATCCGCAGGCTCAGGTCGACGAGGGCCTGCGGTGGGACGCTCGATGGCGCGTCCATCATCACGTCGCGCGCGACCTGATTCTTCGGGAAGGCAATGACGTCGCGGATCGACGTCTCGCCGCAGGCCAGCATGACGACGCGGTCGATCCCGAGCGCCATCCCCCCGTGCGGCGGTGCACCGTACCGCAGCGCTTCCATGAAAAAGCCGAACCGGTCGGTGATCTGCTCATCGCTGAGCCCCAGGCGCCGGAAGACGCGCTCCTGGAACGCCGGCGTGTGGTTGCGGATCGAGCCGCTGCCCAGTTCGTAGCCGTTGAGCACCAGGTCGTAGTGCTGCGCGGTGATCGCCAGCGGATCGCTCTCGAAGAGCGCTTCCTGGCCCGGCAGCGGCGCGGTGAACGGATGGTGCGAGAACGTGATCTCGCCCGTCTCCTCGTCGTGTTCGAAGAGCGGAAAGCCGAACACCCAGCAGAAGGCAAACGCATCGGCGGGCCGCAGACCCAGCCGGTCGCCGACCTCCAAGCGCACCTTCCCGGCCACTTCGGAGGCTGCGCGCGCGGCGTCGCCGACGAGCAGCAACGCATCGCCGTCCTGCGCGCCGGTGCGCTCGCGCAGCGCCGCCGCCAGCGGCTCGTCGACGAAGCGCGCGATCGAGCCCTTCACGCCGTCGGGCGCGAAGGTCACGTATGCCAAGCCTTTGCCGCCGAAGGTCTTCGTCAGCTCGGTGAGCGCATCGAAGTCGCGCCGCGAGAGCGACGCCCCGCCCGGATACCGGATCGCAGCGATGCGGTTTGCGTCGCTTTCCGCGAGCCCCGCGAACAACCCGAACGCGCCGCCGCGGAACAGGTCGACGACGTCGACCAACTCCAGGCCGAAGCGCAGGTCGGGCTTGTCGGAGCCGAAGCGGCGCATCGCCTCGGCGTAGGTGAGCCGCTCGAGCGGCGGGACGTCGATGTCGAGCACGCGCTTCCACACGCTGCGGATCGACGCTTCCATCATCGCCATCACGTCGGCTTGCTCGACGAACGTCATCTCGACGTCGACCTGGGTGAACTCGGGTTGCCGGTCGGCACGCGGATCCTCATCGCGGAAGCAGCGCGCGATCTGCATGTAGCGTCCGATGCCCCCGATCATCAAGATCTGCTTGAGGATCTGCGGCGACTGCGGGAGCGCGTAGAACGAGCCCTTGTGCACGCGCGAGGGGACCAAGTAATCGCGCGCGCCCTCCGGGGTCGACTTGATGAGATTCGGCGTCTCGATCTCGAGGAAGTCGTGCTCGTCGAAGAAGTCGCGAATCGCCTTGACGATGCGATGGCGCATGGTGAGGTTGCGCTGCATGCGCGGGCGGCGCAGGTCGAGATAGCGATACCGCAGCCGCACCTCTTCGGCCGGCTCCTCCTCGGCGGACACGACGAACGGTGGAACCTCGGAGCGGTTGAGGATCTCCAGTGCCGACGCCGGCACCTCGACCTCGCCGGTCGCCAGGCGCGCGTTCTCGGTGCCGCTCGGGCGGCGGCGCACGGTACCGGTCGCACGCACGACGTCTTCGTTGCGCAGCGTCTCGGCGAGCGCGAACGTCTCACCCATCGAGGGATCGAAGGTCACTTGCGTGATCCCGCTGCGGTCGCGCAGGTCGATGAAGATCAGGCCGCCGTGATCGCGCCGGCGATGCACCCACCCGTTGAGCGCGACGGTGCGGTCGATGTCGCTGGCGGTCAGCGCTCCACAGGCGACGGTGACGATCGGGTTATCCACGTAAAGCGGCCTTGACTCCGGTGAGGTAGTGATATTGGTACGAGAGCGTGCGGCCGAAGCCGGGCTTCGCGGCGCTCCGCTCGATCCAGCCGCGTAGCGGCGGCACGGCGTTCACGACATCGTACAACGCGAGCGAGAGCGGTGTCATCCCCAAGCGCAGTTGCACGTCCCACACCGGATGTTTGCGATAGAAACGCACCGTCGAACGGCCGGCGAGTTCGTATTTCTTCTGCTGCTCGTCCCACGGCACGTGCTGGTAGTGATAGTTGACCGCGCGCGGTTCGTAGACGATCGGCACGCCGGCGTGCTGCAGGCGAAAGCCCAGCTCGAGATCCTCGTGACCGTAGCCGGTGAACTCTTCGTCGAAGCGGCCGACCTGGTCGAGCTCGTGCTTGGGGACCGAGGCGTTGCCGGTCAGGAAGTACAGCCAGCTCAGCCGCTTGGCGCGCTCGCCGTGCAGCGGCTCGCGCAGCGACGGATCGTCGCGCTTGTGCAGATACTCCTCGTAGGTCGCGACCTGCACTTCCATGCCGACGACGGCACGTGCGCCGGGCGCGTCGTGGTGCGCGAGATGCCGCGAGAGCAAGTCGGGCGAGGCGATGATGTCGGAGTCGGTGAACAGCACGATCTCGCCGCGCGCCGCGGCGATCCCGGCGTTGCGCGCGCCGGCACGCCCGCTGTACGGCCCCGGCAGATGGCGCACGAAGGGATGCTCGCGCGCGACCTCCGCCAGGTACTCGGCAGTGCCGTCGGTCGAGTTGGAATCGGCGACGAGCACCTCGTATTCGCCGCGCGGACGATCCTGCGCGATCAGCGCGGGGATCGTCAAACGCAGTTCGTGGATGCGGTTGTACGTCGGGACGACGACGGAGAGGCGCGGCAATTCGGTCATAGTAAAGCGGCGACGGCGGCAACGATCTCGGCGCGGGAGGCGCGCAGCGAGGCGTCCGACTCGTCCGGTGGCTTGCGCAGCACCGCGTTCGGCACCCGATACGGCGACCATTCCTGCGAGGCGAGCCGAAACCAGGCGTACTCGAAGAGGACGACCGTCGGGACGCCCACCGCGCTTGCGACATGGGTCGCACCGGTGTCGATCGTGACGACGCACGCGGCCCGCTCGAAGGCCGCCACCCAGACGTGGAACGGCAGGCTGCCCAGCACGGCGTCGGCGACGCCGGCC